>JAOTSL010000084.1 GCA_029864945.1 Gammaproteobacteria bacterium | reverse complement strand
GGTATAAAATTCTTCGGTGAGAATCTGCCCGGTTGAAACAATCGCGAAACTGTCTCGGCCGTATTTTTCCTGAATGCGTTTTATTTCACTCGCGGTTTTGTCTAGGGCGCTGTCCCAGCTGGCTGGTTCATATTCATCAATTATTTTTTCGCGTATTAATGGCGTGTTGCCGCGATTAGCTGAGTTAAACAACTCATGTTCCATAATTCCTTTTAAACACAATTTGCCGCGATTAACATCAGCATCACCTACACCACGAGATGTAACACCTCGTCCTTCTTTATCAACACCCACTTCGATGGAGCATCCTGTTGAGCAGTATCCACAAGTAGTATAAACCCACTTCTCGACATTTTGTGCAATTGCCGGTAGTTTGATGGGGTTCTTTTTATTACGACCAAATAACATTTGTGTATCCCTTAAGAATTACGATATAGGCGCTTGTAGCACTTTTTCTACTGTAGATTCTGAATCCAACTGTGCCAAAATATCTTTTATTGCTGTAAATTATTTTTAATTATCACAATGACAAGAAAACTTTGTTCGACTCAATTTTTATTTCATAGCTTGCCGCACAGCCTTCGTCTGGCGCTTTTACTAAACCGGTATCCAACGCTATTTTCCAGTTGTGTAATGGGCAGGTTACGGTTTTGTCATGAACGATGCCCTGAGATAGCGGTCCCTGTTTATGAGGGCACGAATCTTTAAGTGCAAATATTTCATCTTTTGAGTTACGAAATATGGCAATATCTCCATCGGGCCCTTCAACAACACGTGAACCCAGTTTTGGAATATCTTCTATTGTTCCTATCTCTATCCAGTTTGACATTTTTTAACCTATTATTTTCAATGGTATGAATTCGTTTGTTTCAACGCCGCCGGTTGCGCGCTCTGCCCATGGATCTGTTTGTGAGTGTTTTTGAGATTCTACAAATCGATTTGATAAATCTTTTCGTAATACATCATTCTCAACAATCTTCTCTTTGATATAACTCAATCCAACACGTTCTATCCATGGTGCGGTACGGTCAAGATAATGCGCTTCTTCACGATACAGTTGAGTGAAAGCTTGGCAATATTCAATCACTTCTTCTTCGGTGGTGACTTTACATAACAGATCAGTTACACGCACTTTTATACCGCCGTTACCGCCTACATGTAATTCCCACCCAGAATCAACCGCGACCACGCCAAAATCTTTTATTGTTGCTTCTGCACAGTTACGCGGGCAACCAGATACCGCAATTTTATATTTGTGTGGCATCCATGAGCCCCATGTGAGCTGTTCAAGCTTGATACCCATTGCTGTTGAGTCTTGCGTTCCAAATCGACACCATTCTTTACCGACACAGGTTTTAACTGTACGTAAAGATTTACCGTATGCATGACCAGATACCATGCCTGCGTCGTTTAGATCCTTCCACATTTTTGGGAGATCTTCTTTTTTAACGCCGAGTAAATCAATACGCTGGCCACCGGTCACTTTTACGGTTGGCACATCATACTTGTCTGCAATATCTGCAATGGCCCGCAATTCTTTAGGGTTAGTCACCCCGCCCCACATACGCGGGATTACTGAGTATGTTCCATCTTTTTGAATGTTTGCATGAACACGCTCATTAATATAACGCGAACGTGGATCATCAAACGCCTCTGCTGGCCATGCTGCAATTGCGTAATAATTTAATGCCGGACGACATACGTGGCAGCCGTCTTCTGTTCGCCAATCCAATACTTTCATGGCATCTAGGCCACTTGTTAAATGCTTCTCTTTAAACGCTGCACGCACTTCTTCGTGTGTCATGTCTGTGCATTTACAAATTGGTTTAACCTGATCAGATGCGGAGTAATCACCACCTAAGGTTGACGCAATAATTTGCTCCACCAAGCCGGTACATGATCCGCAAGAGTTAGATGCTTTCGTATGTGAGCGTACTTCTTCAAGTGTGAATAAACCTTTTGTACTAATCGCTTTGGTGATGCAACCTTTGGTTACGCCGTTACAACCACACACTTCCATGTCGTCACTCATTGAGGCGGCTGCGCTGTGCCCACCATGACCGGAGTCACCCAGATGCGCTTGACCTAGCATTAGCTTTTCACGGAAGTCACTAATATCTGTCTCGTCACGTAACAATTTAAAGTACCAAGCACCATCAACAGTGTCACCGTACATAACGGCACCGTGAATTTTGTTATTTTTTAATACTATTTTTTTGTAAACACCGCGATTAACATCCTGCATCACAATTTCTTCAGTG
The DNA here is from genome assembly GCA_029864945.1 of Gammaproteobacteria bacterium. Classification (GTDB taxonomy): domain Bacteria; phylum Pseudomonadota; class Gammaproteobacteria; order S012-40; family S012-40; genus CALZJE01. The sequence goes on along the minus strand of JAOTSL010000084.1, from coordinate 8,536 downwards.
CTGCTATCACCGATAAAGTCACCAGCAGAAAATAAATCGATTCCGGTCACTTTTAATTTGGTTGAGGTAACAGATCCCTGATATAAACCAATACCCATTTTTACCAGATGATTAGCGCAAACTTTTGCCTGTTCAAACAATGGTGCAACAAGACCATAAGCCTCACCGCGATGCTGAACACATTCTCCTACTGAATATATTTTGGGGTCATACGTTTGCATGGTGTCGTCTACCACTACACCGCGCTCACAATGCAAACCAATTTTGCTTGCTAGATCTATATTAGGGCGAATACCAACTGCCATCACGACAAGATCTGTGACTATTTCTAACCCACCTTTAAAACGTACTGCTTTAACATGATCATCACCAAGAATGGCTTCTGTTGATGTGCTCATTAAAAAGTTAAGGCCGCGTTCTTCTAGCGACTTTCTCAACATTCCACCGGCCACTGCATCCATTTGGCGTTCCATTAACACGTCACCAAGATGAACAACCGTGACACTCATACCTTGCAACATTAAACCGTTAGCTGCTTCAAGGCCGAGTAAACCGCCGCCGATAACAACTGCGTGTTTATTCTTTTTAGACGCATCAAGCATTAAATCTACATCGTGAATATCACGGAATGAAATAACGCCGGGAAGATCATGTCCGGGGACGGGAATAATAAAGGGATTTGATCCGGTCGCGAGTAATAGGCGATCGTAAGATTCTTCTGTTCCATCATCGGCGATAACAATTTGTTTTTTGCGATCGATGTTAACAACGGTTTTACCTTTATGAAGCGTAACGTTGTTATCTTTATACCATTGCTCGTCATTAAGCATTATTTCGTCAATGGTTTTTTCGCCGGCTAGTACCGGTGAGAGTAAAATTCGATTGTAGTTTCCGTAAGGTTCCGCACCAAAAACGGTGATGTCATACATTTCATCATCCAGTTTAAGTAGTTCTTCGACGGTGCGCATACCGGCCATGCCGTTGCCAATCAAGACCAGTTTTTCTTTCATAATCTACCTCGGTTTCAAATTGTTTGTACTCCTACTGCAGGTAGTTTGCCAATACGTTTCATTATTTCACTAACGCTCATATCTCACTGTTTTTACTGTAGATATAAAGTAAATTAAGTAGAACCACTTTGTTTATTTTAAATATCTATCTCAATAAATATTTAGTTTTCGCACTAGCATGGTGCGAAATATTTACCCTCTGCTCGATTTAAATCCATCAATTACTGCAAAGCAAAATATTGGTTATTTAAATCGTGAAGCGTAAATCTCTTGATCTCTTTTTCAGTTAGATTTTCTGCACCCTGATATTGCATTGATGCACCTTAGTTGAACATAAACTCACCCGCTACCCTTTGTGAAAACATCTAAATACGATAAGTATCATATGCTTACGAAGTTGGCATCACGAATGCAGTGCACCGCAGTAACATTCATATTTCAGAGGTTTACATGTCAGACAAACTTAATGTATTCAATTTCGGAAAACCAAACATACGCATTCTTCACTACACATGGTTTGCTTTTTTCATGACGTTTGTTGTTTGGTTAGGACTTGGTCCTTTAATGCCATTTATAAAAGAAGCATTACAGTTAACCGATCAGCAAGCCAAAGTTTTACTTATTTTAAATGTGGCGATGACGATTCCCGCACGAATTGTTGTTGGGATGCTAGTCGATAAATTCGGGCCACGCATAATGTACACCGGCATTCTGATCTCTGGTGGTCTTATCAGTATTGCGTTTTCCTGGGCACAAGGTTACGAGCAACTCGCGCTTTTACGGTTCCTATCTGGTTTTATTGGTGCTGGCTTTGTTGTTGGTATTAGAATGATTGGCGAATGGTTTCCTGCAAAACAAACAGGTCTAGCTCAGGGCATTTATGGTGGCTGGGGAAATTTCGGTTCTGCTGGCGCGGCTATGACACTTCCGTTCATTGCAGCTAACTTTGGTGGAGCTGATGGATGGCGTTATGCACTGACTGTCGCCAGTATCATTGCGATAATTTACGGTGTTATTTATTACTTTTCTGTTAGCAATACGCCAAAAGGATCAACTTACTTCAAACCTAAAAAAATGGGTGCTATGGAGGTAACCAGCGTCTCAGATCTAATATTTTATATTTTAATGAACATACCACTATTTCTTGCTTTGGCGGTTTTAACCTGGAAATTGTCTCCAGCACAAATGGGATTAATCGGTACAACTACCAGTTACATTATTTACCTTACTCTAGCGGGTATATATGCCACACAGGTTTGGAAAATATGGAATGTAAACGGACATATTTTGAAAAAGCCAGTACCTGCTTTACACCGTTATAAATTTAAACAGGTTGCCATTCTGGATTGGGCATATCTTGTTACTTTTGGTACTGAGTTGGCGGTTGTTTCTGTGCTTGCGATGTTTTATGTTACTTGGTTTGATGTTCCAAAAGTAACGGCTGCATTACTTGCTGGTATTTACCCTTTCATCAATTTATTTGCTCGCCCTGGTGGTGGATGGATCAGTGATAAGATTGGACGTAAACGCACGTTAATTATTGTGTTTGCAGGTATTACAGCGAGTTTTATTTTACTTGGCTTTGTTAATCAAGAATGGCCTGTTGCAATGGTAGTTGGTGTTACCATTATTGCTGGTATTTTTTCTAAAGCAGGTTCTGGCGCGGTATACGCAATGGTGCCTTTAGTGCAACGTCGTATGACTGGCCAAATAGCAGGCATGGTTGGCGCATTTGGTAATGTTGGTGCGGTTATGTTTTTAACCGTCAACTCATTGGTAAGTTATGATCAGTTCTTCATGTTTATCGGGATTATTGCCGGTTTTGTTTTTGCACTGATTTTATTCTTTCTTGAAGAACCCAAGGGACAAATGGTAGAAACACTACCAGATGGAACTGTGCAAATGATTGACGTTAAATAAGAAAGAAGGCGGCGTTTAATAACTCAAGTTTCTATAAGTTTTAAAACGCCGCCTTTTTGTTTATGATGAATTATTAATTGGGATAAAATATGCCATCAAAACTTTCGGTCATTGCCGGACAATATAGCGAAAAAGGCATTAAGGAAGCCAATGAGGATTCCTGTGCCATTCGCGTTCCTGATGAGCCACTGCTAACATCAAAAGGAATTGTTGTTGCAATCGCCGATGGTGTAAGTAGCAGCTTGGCTGGCCGCGAAGCCAGTGAATCCTGTATTCGCAGCCTAGTCAGTGATTATTACAGCACATCTGAAACCTGGACCGTTCGCACATCCTGCCAAAAAGTATTAGGTGCAATCAACCGCTGGCTTTATGGCCAAAGCCAGAACGTTCACCATTCTAAACACGGCATGTTAACCACACTAAGCGCCGTTATAATCAAATCAACAACTGCTCATTTATTTCACGTGGGTGACTCACGAATTTATCGATTAAGAAACGGCGAGTTCGAACGATTAACACGCGACCATCATCGATGGGCCGGTGATCAGAAATCATTTTTAAGTCGTGCTATGGGAGCCGACGTAAATATCGAGATAGATTACCGAAGTCTCGACGTTGAGCCCGATGATTTGTTTTTTCTTTCTACTGATGGCGTACATGAGTTTGTGCGTACCCAGAATTTGATTGATTTAATCACAACGGATTACGATAACCCCGAGCGAGCAACAAAAGAAATTGTAAAAAAAGCGCTAGAAAACGGCAGTAACGATAATGTTACCTGCCAAATCTGCCGTGTAGAAAACCTACCTGATCTCGATGAAGAAGAGTTTTATCGACAACTTACCGAACTGCCTTTTCCGCCACCGCTTGAAGAAGGCATGATACTGGACGGTTATAAGATCGTACGGGAAATTCACGCAAGTACGCGTACACAGGTTTACCTAGCGACAGATCAAGACAACGGTAACAAAGTAATACTAAAAACACCCTCTGTTAACTTTGAAGATGACCCTATTTATATTGAAGGTTTTCTTAATGAAGAGTGGGCCGGTAAACGCATCAATAATCCCCATGTATTAAAAATTAAGGAATCCAGTCGCCAACGTAAATTTTTGTATTATGTGACTGAATTCATCGATGGAATGACCTTAAGAGAATGGATAACAGACAACCCACTGCCCAACATCGCCGAGGTTCGCCATATCCTTACACAAATCATCGCTGGCGTACGTGCGTTCCAACGTCAGGAAATGGTGCATCAGGATTTGAAACCTGAAAACATCATGATTGATTCACAAGGCACGGTGAAAATTGTTGATTTTGGGTCCACAAAAATCGCAGGTATACAGGAAATTACCAAACCTATCGAGCGAAACCAGTTACTCGGTACACTGGATTACGCTGCGCCAGAGTATTTTCAGGGAGAGTCAGGTACTCACCAGTCGGACATTTATTCTATCGCTGTCATTACCTATGAGATGCTCTGCGGCAAATTACCCTATGGTGAATCACTAAGTGCGAAAAAATTAAAACGGGTTCGTTATCAGCCTGCCAGACAAATTAATCAAAACATTCCTACCTGGATTGATGGCGCATTAGAGAAAGGTGTTTTACTGGACCCTGTTAGGCGATATCAAACATTATCTGAGTTTTTGTTTGATCTTACCAAACCAAACCCAGAGCTAGCCAGGTTTGGTGGTAAATCTATTATGGAAAAAAATCCTGTTGCATTCTGGAAGGGGCTAACAATTTTTCTATTTATTTCAAATATTTTTCTGCTTTATATGCTTTCACAACACATGAACTGATTAATCATTTCTTAGTTCATCGTTTCAACAAGCAAATCACGTATCTTAGGGGCAGCAGGATCTTTTGGCCAACCGGTTATTAAATCAGTCCAAACTGCTCTGGCAGACTTAATTTCATTTTTTGCATGCATCAATAAAAACCCAAGATTTAAATAAGCATTTCCAAAACCCGGCTGCTCTTTTATTACCCGACGATAAGCCTCTTCAGCATGTGCAACATTATCAATTTGCCAATACATAGTCCCCATATCAGTACGGACGGTTACTAAAGTCGGGTCTATATCCAAAGCTATTCGATAATATACGATAGCTTGCGCTGGCTCCTGATTGTCGTAATAAATATTACCCAATAAAGTAGCCGCTTCAATATCATTTAGGTTTTCATTCAAGCGTTTTTTCAGGTTTAAGAAAACTTCCTGATTTTCATTTTTATCTTCTGACATACTATCCCCCATCTTCAATTCACTTAATATGAGTACTCATACAAATGCTAATTATAAGCACCAATACAACTACTCTTTTAATTGCTCATTGTTTGCATAATACCATTTTAAAACAAAAGGCGGAACTATCGTTGTTAATACAATCACCAGCAACATCGCGACATATATTTCATTGTTCAATATATTTGATGAACGACCAAGCTCGATAAAAATTAGCCCCACCTCGCCACGCGGCGTCATGGCCAAACCGGTTGCGATGCGTTCACTTATCGGTGCATTAACCAAAAATGCACCTGCCATTTTTCCTACAACAGCAACAACAAACAAAAGTCCAGATACCAGCCATAAATACATCGAACTCCAGTCAATCATACTTAAATCAACGGATAATCCAACTGATACAAAAAATAAGGGTACAAAAAGTCGGGCAATAGGTTTCATTTCTAAATCAATTTGTGATGCAAATTTTTGATCCGTTTTTATCGCCAATCCAAAAGGCAAAAAGAACCTGCGCGACAAGGCAAGACCGGCCGCAAACCCACCCAACAATTCAGGTGCACCAATCAAATGTGCGACCCATGCAAAAAATAAAACCAGCGACATAACCGTAGTTGGAATTAAACCAGGCACAAGAGAAGAATCGTTCGCATCCTTTATCAAGCTAGACATAAGTTTAGCTACAATAGGCGCAAGCAAAAAGAAAGTGCCTACGAAGATAACAATTTTAATTGCGCCTTCAATATCAAATTGATTTGATACCGATGCTTCAAATAATAACGCTAGCAAAATTACACCAAGCACATCATCAATTACTGCTGCACCAAGTACAACCTGCCCTACTTTACTGTGTTCTTTCCGTAAACTTTCTAATACACGAATGGTTACGCCAATACTGGTTGCTGTTAACGCACCACCGACAAAAAGAGAAACCAGAATTGAATAACCGAGAACAAATTGGCAAACAACAAAACCAAGTACAAAGGGAATAATAAATCCACCAGCTGCAGTTATAAAACTGCTTACACCGGACTTTAGTAACTTTGCGCCATCGGTTTGCAAACCGACCTCAAACAGCAACAACACTATGCCGACTTCACCGAGCAATTGTATGGTCTGATTCATTTCAATCAGTCCAAATAAACTCGGGCCTATAATAATACCCGCAGCAATCTCCCCGATTACCGAAGGCACTGCCACACGTACCGCCAGCTCTGCAAATATCCGTGCGGCCAGCAATATAACCATTAATTGAAAAATGAGTTCGTGTGTTTCAGCCATTTTTTACGCGTATCTAAACTCTGGTTGCTTCGCATTCTTATTATAGGGTATCACCATCTCCCATAAATTTACGTTATAATTCGGCCCCCTAATAACACCAGTACCTATTATGAAAATCATGCTAGCCCCTATGGAAGGCGTAGTAGACAGCTATCTTCGAGACATACTCACTAATATCGGCGGATATGACCTTTGTGTTACCGAATTCGTGCGCGTGGTTGATCATTTATTACCCAAAAAGGTATTCAAACGCTTCTGCGTAGAGCTTGATACAGAAGGCAAAACAACCGCAGGCACCCCAGTTATTGTGCAATTACTGGGCTCCAATCCTGAGGCAATGGCCATCAATGCCGCACGTGCAGCTGAGCTGGGTACGGCTGGAATTGACCTGAACTTTGGCTGCCCGGCTATGTGCGTAAATAAACGTAACGGCGGTTCATACTTATTGCAGGAACCCCAGCGCCTGTTTGACATTATCTCCGCCGTTAGAGCAGCGGTAGATGAGACTATTCCCGTATCGGCAAAAATCAGATTAGGCTTTAACAACACAGACCTCGCTTTAGATATTGCTCGCGCTGTTGAAGATGCAGGTGCCAGTTATGTCACTGTTCACGCAAGAACAAAAGCGGACGGATATAAAGCCCCTGTCCGCTGGGAATGGTTAGCCAAAATTAACGAAGTTTTAACCATACCCATGATAGCCAACGGCGATATCAATAGTGTTGACGATTACCGCCGGTGCGTAGAAATCAGTGGCTGCGAACACATTATGATAGGTCGTGGCGCAGTAGCACGGCCGGATCTCGCACGCCAGATACGTGATTTTCAAAACGGTAATTCTAACCCAATAATGAAATGGGACGAGATACTCGTACTGCTGATTAAAATGTCAAACGATATGACACGCGATGTAAAAACACGTTATATCGTCAGCCGAACAAAACAATGGCTAGCAATGCTCAAACGAGAATACCCAGAAGCGATTGATTGTTTTACAGCAATTCGTAGAATGAAAGAATATGAAGATGTTCAAGCGTCTTTAAATGAGCGACTTGATAACCTGAAGTCCTCTTAATACGTTTACCTGGCTTACGATTTCTTCCTGTCCTCTATCATTTAGCTGATAGCATGATAGAGGACAGGCAGTTATAAACTCAATCTAGCCAAGTTAAACCACCACACCTAACTTTCCAAATTGTAACTGCTCAGCGTGTTTAGATTTTGCTTCAGATTAAGGCGTTTTCGCACGGAAAGAGGGAGCATATAGATATATGTGACCGATTGAGTACGAAAACAACACAGATATGGGGCAAAAGATGAATACGCTGAGTAGCTACTCCAAATTAAACTTAATGCCCTGCGCTAACGGCAACTCACTACTCCAATTAATTGTATTAGTTTGTCGGCGCATGTATGCCTTCCAGCTATCTGAGCCGGCTTCACGACCACCGCCTGTTTCCTTTTCACCACCAAAGGCTCCGCCGATTTCGGCACCTGATGTTCCAATATTAACGTTGGCTATACCGCAGTCACTACCTTGTGCTGACAAAAACAATTCTGAATTTTGAATGTTATTAGTGAATATGGCAGATGATAAGCCTTGAGGCACATTGTTTTGCGTTGCAATGGCTTCTTCGAGGGATTCAAAACGCATGATATAAAGAATCGGTGCAAATGTTTCATCACACACAACTGAGGTTTGTGATGTCATTTCTATAATTGTTGGCTCTACAAAAAAACCGTCACGATTACATTTTTCACCACCTGCTAGCACTTTTCCACCTTCTGTTTGTGCTTGTGAAATGGCTTTTTCAAAATTAGATATCGCGGCCTCGTCAATGAGCGGCCCCATTAATGTTGAGGAGTCTAACGGATCACCTATGGGGATTTGCTGATAAGCAGCAACCACCCGATTTTTCAATTGATCATAAATAGTAGAATGCACAAACAGGCGACGTGTTGAAGTACAACGTTGCCCTGCAGTACCCACCGAACCAAACACTATTGCAGGAATAGCTAAATCAAGATTCGCAGTTTCATCCACAATCATGGCATTGTTGCCACTACATTACAATAA
>JAOTSL010000083.1 GCA_029864945.1 Gammaproteobacteria bacterium | reverse complement strand
CATGCAAAGACGGCGGCATTCTCGCATCCGTGTGGAACCTGTATGGCGCGCAGACGCAAATCACAGGTCTCGCCAACAACCACGGAATTGAATTACGATTATTCCATGGTCGCGGCGGTACAGTTGGCCGCGGCGGTGGCCCTACCCACGAAGCAATCATGTCACAACCTGCAGGCACGGTTCACGGCCAGATAAAATTTACCGAACAAGGTGAAGTTTTGTCATTTAAATATAGCAATACTGAAACCGCTATTTATGAATTAACCATGGGAAGCACCGGCTTAATCAAAGCAACTCGCTGCATCATCGATCCACCGACAGACGATAGAAATGATTATCTTGGCATCATGGACGTACTAGCCCAAACAGGTGAAAAAAGTTACCGCCATTTAACCGAAGAAATTCCTGGATTCTTGGATTATTTTTACGAAGCCACACCATTATCTGAAATAGCTTTAATGAACATTGGCTCCCGTCCGTCCCACCGTAAAGCAGGGGATAGATCTAAAAGCTCCGTACGTGCAATTGCATGGGTATTCGGCTGGGCTCAGGCTCGGCACACTTTACCTGCATGGTATGGCATTGGATCAGCATTAGAAAACTGGCGCGCAGGAGATCCGACCCGGCTTGCAAAACTACAGGCAATGTATATTGAATGGCCATTCTTTCGAGCCCTCATCAGCAATACACAAATGGCATTATTTAAAGCGGAAATGAACATTGCCAAAGAGTACAGCACATTGTGCGTCGACCCTAAAACGGGCGAACAGGTATATAAAATCATAAGCGATGAGTATAAACGCACCCGCACGCAAATTCTTCATATTGCAAATGCAACCGAACTACTTGAAGAAAATCCGACTTTGTTGCTATCACTTAAACGTAGAGACCCTTATCTCGACCCACTATGTTATATACAGGTGAAACTGATTAAACAATATCGAGGCATGGGTGAAAACAACCCTGAAAAAGAAAGATGGCTAAAGCCATTGCTGAGAAGCATAAATGCAATTGCAACAGGTATGCGAAATACAGGCTAACCGCAATTAATTTGAACCGAAAAGAAGAACTCTGAGTCGCGGTGGAAAATAAAGCCCAACAAAAAAGGCAATGACTAAATATCATTGCCTTTTTTTCAAATTTATAAATATAAATTAACGCGTCAGTGCATTTAGGTTTTGTTTCGGCCAGCTTTATTTTTTTGAACAGGATAAAGGCAAATACAGCAAAGTATTACTCAACCGCGGCATCCACGAATGCACCTAATGCTCGTTTCACTTTATCAGTTTCATTACCGCACTCAATAACACCAAATGAGTTAATACTCTCCTCTGGCGCATCATACTCAAGCCACACCTGACCCGACGCACTTTGCCATATATCTGCCTTCATTGGCATATCTTTACGCAAACCACGATGGCATTCCCCTAAATTCCAACCAAAGAAAGGGTTTGAGAAAACAATTTCTTTTCCTGTTTTCGAAAAACCACCAGGCAATGCCTGTTTAATATCTTTTTGCACCCGAACAGGAATTTCTGCTTTGGATAAAGCAGCGACAAAACGACTCGTAGTCTCACTGAGACTATTTTTGCTTTCCACCTTGATTGTTACAGCGGAAGCGAACTGAGAGACACTAAAAACAGCTAAAATTACTACCACCCGAGACAACATACAACCTCCTCCTTGTTGCCCTGAAAAACCAACCAGATCACCTACCAACTAGGCTACAATTATTTTTTTAGGGCTATTATTTTATGAGCAGGATGCATGGGCTATATGATAAACACCTTAACGAAGTGGTTTAAGCCGAATTCAGGCAACCTGCACAGGAATTTGCGTACTCTGCCGTGTAATAGTATTACATTCGTCTAAATATACAAGGTCAGGCTTATAACAAGCGGCATCAGCTCGAGACATGGACGCATAGGCACAAATAATGATTCGATCACCCACATTTGCTTTATGCGCGGCTGCACCATTAATGGAAATAGTACCGGATCCAGCCTCGGCACGAATTGCGTAGGTTACAAAACGCTCGCCATTAGCCACGTTGTAAATATGGATTTGTTCGTATTCCATTATTCCCGACGCCTGCAACAGATTTTCATCTATTGCGCAGGACCCTTCATATTCCAGTTCAACCTGAGTAACGCAGGCGCGGTGGAGTTTGGCTTTTAATAGAGATATTTGCATATATTTATTCGTACAGTTTAAAAACGGCAGATTATGCCGAATTACTCAGTGTTTCGCAAGAAAACAGCCGATTATCAATTAAGCGCGTACTACCCAGTTTTGCAGCTACAAGCACGACCATGTCTTTTTGCGCATGAGTCAGCTGAGATAAACTCACTGGATCTCTAAAACTGAAGTATTCCGGCTCAAAACCAGACAAAACCAATATTTCAGCTCCTTTTGCCTCTATTGATGCAATATCGGCTCCATTTGCCACCGTTTCTGACATTTGACTCAGCAGTTCACTAAGCAAGGATGCCTTATTTCGCTCATTTTCAGTCAGGTATTGGTTTCTGGAGCTCATTGCCAATCCGTCAGACTCACGTGTAGTCGGTAATGCGACAATCTCAACCGGCATAAAAAGATCACTAACCATACGACGAATAATAGCGACCTGCTGAAAATCCTTCTGCCCAAATATAGCGACATCCGGCTGTACAATATTAAAAAATTTATTAACAATTGTAGTCACGCCCAGAAAGTGACTAGGCCGACCAGCACCGCACAATATTTCAGACAGCTCGGGCACATAAACTTGAGCGCTAACCGTACTGTTTGCACTAGGACCAGGATACATTGTTTCATTTGACGGTAGAAACAATAAATCCACACCCGCTTCAATCAACGCCTTTTTATCCGCATCTAAAGTTCGAGGATAAGTATCAAAATCTTCTCCTGCACCAAACTGCATGGGATTAACATAAATGCTAACAACAACTTTATCAGCAAGGCCACGCGCCTTTTCTACCAAGCTCAAATGCCCGGCGTGCAAATTCCCCATCGTAGGAACAAAAGCAACTCGACCGTGCTGACCTTTCCAGTCAAGCACCTTATTAAACACATCAGACGTACTTTCAACTACATCCATCAAAAGCTGTGCTCTTGCCCTGGAAAAGCACCTGTTTTCACAGCATCAATATAGCTCTTAACAGCATTAAGTATAGATGACTGACCGGCTCCCTGCGCAGACAAAAAGTCTTTTGAAAAGCGTGGTCGCTTACCTTTGGTGATATTTAACATATCGTAAAGCACCAAAACCTGACCATCACAGTCCACACCTGCTCCAATTCCAATGGTAGGAATAGTTAACTGCAAACTGATTTCTTTTGCCAAGCCAGCCGGAACGCATTCCAATACAATTAAGTCAGCACCGGCTACCTCTAATGCGACAGCATCCTCAAGTATGCGAGTGGCCTCTTTGTTTGTTTTACCCTGAACACGATAACCACCAATTTTATGAACCGACTGCGGTAAAAGCCCAACGTGAGCACAAACAGGAACCCCATGAGATGTTAACAAGGAAACTGTTTCCAGCATCGTGTCTCCACCTTCCAGCTTCACCATGTTCGCGCCGGATCTCTTCATCACTTTCCCTGCATTTTTTAACGCTTGCACAGGTGTCGAATAAGTCATAAACGGCAAATCAACAACAATAAACGCATCAGGTGCTCCGCGCTTAACCGCCGAGGCGTGATATATTATCTCGTCCAGCGTTACCGGAAGTGTGGTTTCTTTCCCTTGTACAACCATACCTAGAGAATCACCCACGAGAATTATTTCAATACCGGCATCATTTAGCAAAGCGGCGAAACTGGCATCATAAGCTGTTAAGCAAGTGAGTTTTTCACCGGCCACTTTTTTTTCAATTAATTTAGCAATTGTGTTCATCAGTTTTTTCCACGGGTATTTTTATCAAACCACGAATTTCGCAGGCATCTAACGCGCCAGCCAACGAGCCATAACCCGGTATAACCAAATCAGGCGCAATCTCATACAACGGCTGCAAAACAAAATCACGAACCAACATGCCGGAATGAGGAATTGTTAAATGCTCAGTGGATATTTGAAGTTCGTCATACAACAAAATATCCAGATCTAAAGTACGAGATGACCACTGCTCATCTGTTCTTACCCTGCCAAAACATTGTTCTGTTTCCTGCAACAAGGTAAGAAGGCACTCTGGTGTCAGATGGGTCTCAATCTCAGCTACCGCATTAATATATTGCGGCTGATTCGCATCATTCAAGGGCTTGCTTAAATAAAACGCTGATAAAGCAATCGAATTTATATCCAGGTTTTGCTCAAGTAGGGCAAAAGCAGAACTTAAGGTAGCTGACGCGTCGCCCAAGTTGCCGCCAGCACCAATATATGCCTTACTCACTATTCAGTGCCAGGGCTGGTATTTGACTTAGATTTGCGGCGTTTAAATTGACGGCGACCACGACTGAGCTTATCCGTAATCTCTCCTCGGCCTGACTCGTCTGCATCATAAAATGATGTCCACCACTGAGCCAGTTCAACTTCAGCATCGCCCACTTCCGCGCGCAGCAACAAAAAATCATAACCTGCTCTAAAACGAGGATGGGTAAGTAAGCGAATTGATCTTTTTGGTGCACGCTTGAGAAAACGATCCTGCAAATGCCAAATATCACGCATAGGTGTATGAAATCGACGAGGAATAGAAATGCGACGACTTTGACCCGACATAACCGCGTCGGCAGCTGCGGTCATGGTTTGGCTTTCGCTCATACCCCGCTCTAAGTATTTCGCTCTCAAACACACAACAGGTTGCCATAAAAATACCGCGAAAATAAACGCTGGCGTAACAGGCTTACCTTCTGCGACTCGGCTATCGGTGTTTTCTAATGCGCGATTAATAAAAGCGAGGTTAACACCATCAACATCTTCTTTAAGACACACTTCGGTTTGCGGAAAAAGAAAATGAAATAAATTATAGCGACGAAGAAGCTCCAGCGTTTTTACAGCATGCCCGGATAAAAATAATTTTAAAACTTCTTCGAATAAACGCGCAGGCGGAACACCTTCGAGTAATCCACCTAACTCAAACAAGGGTGCCTCTGACTCAGCATCAATCGTAAAATCGAGTTTTGCGGCAAACCGTACCGCACGTAGCATGCGCACGGGATCTTCCCGATAACGAGCCTCAGGGTCACCCAATATGCGGAGTTTCTTTGCTTTTAGGTCCGCAAGACCACCAACGTGATCCTCAACCGAAAAATCTTTTACGTTGTAATAAAGCGAGTTAACACTAAAGTCACGGCGCCAGGCATCTTCTTCGAGGCTACCGTAAACATTGTCCCGGACAATCATTCCATCAACAATTTGCCCCTCGTCACCCTGATCGCCTTCATGCTGCCCTCGAAATGTTGCCACCTCGATAATTTCCGAACCAAAGTGAACGTGAGCCAAGCGGAATCGACGACCAATTAATCGACAATTCCGAAACAAAGCGCGCACATCTTCCGGCGTTGCATTTGTTGTGACGTCAAAATCTTTTGGTTTACGCTCTAACAGTAAATCCCGAACACCACCGCCAACAAGAAATGCCTCAAAGCCAGCGCCATTCAGGCGATAGAGTACTTTAACCGCATTAGGGCTAATGTTTGATCTTGATATAATGTGATCAGGACGCGGATAAATGCATTTTTCTGCGTTCTTCTTTTCGTTGTTATCCATTGATCAATTAAAATAGTAATTAAAAACCACATCTTAACCCGTATGTTTTATGAATTCACGAGATTATCGTGTGGAGGCGGGATTTTATCGATGATTACCCCTTTAAAAAAAGAGGAGGAGGCACTTACAACAACTTCAATATCTTGGCTGCAACTCTACTCAACGGCCAAATAGCATCTGCAGCACCAAGTTTAACGGCCTCGCCAGGCATTCCCCAAACAACACTGCTGTTTTCATCCTGCGCGATCGTCGGGGCACTGGCTTCTTGCATTTCTTTCAAACCTGCAGCCCCGTCATTACCCATACCAGTCAAAATAACACCAACGGCATTTACGCCTACATTTTGAGAGACTGACCGGAACAACACATCAACTGATGGCTTATGCCGATTTACCGGTGGTCCATCACTTAATTTACACAAATAACGCGCACCACTTCGCACCACCATCAAATGGTGGCTACCGGGTGCAATGTAAACATGTCCTGGCAAAATTTGTTCGCCATCGGTCGCCTCGCAAACTTGCATTGCGCAACAGCCATTCATTCGCTTTGCAAAAGGCCCACTGAACTGCGCTGGAATATGTTGAGTAATAACGATGCCGGGAGTATCTGCGGGCAGCCCCATCAAAACATCTTTTATTGCCTCAGTACCACCAGTTGAGGCACCAATAGCAATGATTTTTTCCGTAGATGAAAAATGTGTTCTAGCATCACTTTTTGCCAAAACCGCATCCGCTGAGAGTCTTTCTGGTACTCGCTCACCATTACCGGATGCCCCGGAACTTCTAACATCTCGAGTGCGAACTCGCGCTTTACTTGCCATTTTTACTTTTTCTATAATAATCTCAGCATACTCTTCCATCCCGTGCGCCACATCAAGCTTGGGCTTGGAAACAAAATCAACAGCGCCAATTTCAAGCGCCTGAAAAGTAATGTCAGCGCCTTTCTCCGTAAGCGATGAAATCATAACCACCGGCATCGGACGCAATCGCATAATATTGGCAAGAAATGTAATGCCGTCCATCTTCGGCATTTCCACATCCAGCGTTAATACATCAGGGTTAAGTTGTTTTATCTTATCTCTGGCAGCAATAGGGTCAACCGCAGCCCCAACAACCTCAATCTCAGGATCGGAGGACAATATTTCCGTCAGTACTTTTCGAACCAGTGCAGAATCATCTACTATTAATACTTTTATTTTAGACATATCAAAATAACTCTATATCACCTTGATCAGGCTTAACATCAAGACCTTTCATGTAATCACGCTCGCGTGAAACCACTGTGTCATTGTGCAATGAACGCATTTTTTTCAACAACGCCTTTCCGGACGCAGGAAAATAAATAACCTTACGCGGGTAATTATCTCCAACATCTTCCGACACCAAGTGTATCCCTTCGACCTTGATATATTCTCTTACAAATGCGATATTCCGCTCACCAACATCTGTCATATTTTGCAAAATCTTTCCACCACCAAATATTTTGACTTCGAGATTTTCCCGTCGACCACCATTTTTGAGAATTTCGTTAATCAAATTCTCCATCGCAAAGTTACCGTATCGATTCGCTGACCCCATTGCATCTTCGAAACCCGTAGCAGGCAACATAAAGTGATTCATACCGCCAATCCCAAGCTTTCTGTCACGAACACAAGCGGAAATACAAGAACCAAGAACAGTTGAGATACCTTCATCTGTGATTGTGACATAAAACTCGCCAGGCAATATTTTTGCTGTATATTGCCCAAGCGTTTTATCCCAGTACCGTTTAATATCACTAAAGCCTTTTATAGCTTTTGCCATAGGGTAAGTTGGTTCTATCATAGCCATAATTATTTTATCTTTTTATAAATAGTATTACCGATCAGATTAAACCGATCACATACATTATGCATAGACTCTGAATGGCCCAAAAACAAATTTGCACTTGAGCTCAGTAAGTTCGCGTAACGGTCAAATAAAATCCTTTGCGTATCTTTATCAAAATAAATTACCACATTCCGGCAAAACATAAAGTCAAATGAGCCTTTCATTGGCCATGCCCCCATCAAATTCAATTGCCTGAATGTGATCAAACTCTGCAGCCTTGAATCTACTTTTACGCTGCCACCTTTTGCACCCTTTCCTTTCAAAAACCAAGTAGCCTTACGCATTTTACTCAGCGCCGAGATGCGTTCAATATCGTACACACCACGTTCGCCATGAGCTAGCACATTAGTGTCAAGATCAGTCGCGAGGATTTTAATATCCCACCTATCAATATCAGGTATTGACTCATGCAACGCAATGGCAATTGAATACGGTTCTTCACCAGTGGAGCAACCTGCAGACCATATCCGAATTCTTTTTGTCGATGCATTTTCGGCCATAAGTCTCGGCACTACATCCTTCTTTAAAAATTCAAAATGATGCTCTTCACGAAAAAACGATGTGAGATTGGTCGTTATTGCATTAATAAATTGACCGCGCTCATCGGATGACTCGTTCGCACTAACCATATCAAAGTAATCAGAAAACTTTGACATCCCCACCTGCCTCAAACGGCGAGACAAACGTCCGTACACCATATTTTTTTTGCCGTCAGAGAGTTTGATTCCTGTTTCATCTTTTATAAAACGCCTTATTTTTTCAAAATCAGCATTTGAGAAATCAAACTCTCGTTCGTGAATATCATCTACCATTTTATTACCGCAATCCCTAGCTATTCATTTACAAAAAACACGCTCTTTCCATTATCAAAAACTTGCTGATTTGAAGATTAGAATTCTTCCCATTCTGAATCACCCGCCGGTGGCTTGCTAGGTGACGGTCGCGAGGCAGCAGGTCTAGATGCCGCAGGTGCAGGCGCGGCAGCGCGAGGCGCTTGAGCCGGGGCTGCTGCTTGTCCACCCATCATGCTTTGACTACCCCCATCAGTCTTGAAGAACTCCATTAATTTCTGCAGCCCTCTCGCTTGCTCATCCATAGACTCACTCGCTGCCGCAGCTTCTTCAACTAATGCCGCATTTTGTTGCGTAACCTCATCCATTTGGGTAACTGCTTTGTTCACCTGATCAATTCCAGACGACTGCTCCTGACTCGCTGCTGCAATTTCCGCAATGATGTCACTTACCTTTTTAACCGAGGCAACTATCTCACCCAGCGTTTGTCCAGATTGATCAACCAACCGACTACCGTCTTCCACTTTTTCAACACTATCCTGAATCAATGTTTTAATTTCTTTCGCCGCACCGGCAGATCGTTGCGCAAGGTTTCTAACCTCACCGGCGACCACCGCAAAACCTCGCCCTTGCTCACCTGCTCTTGCAGCCTCGACCGCGGCGTTAAGTGCTAATAAGTTTGTCTGAAATGCAATTTCATCAATTACACCAATAATGTCAGCAATCTTTTTACTACTGCTATTGATCTCGGACATTGCGTTAACCGCTTTTTGAACAACCTCCCCGCCCTGCTCTGCCTGATCTCTTGCACCAGCGGCTAATTGATTTGCCTGCCGTGCATTATCTGCATTTTGACGAACAGTACTGGTTAACTCCTCCATACTAGATGCAGTTTCTTCTAGTGAGGATGCTTGTTCTTCAGTGCGCTGACTTAAATCCGTATTCCCTTGAGCAATCTCACCAGCAGCAGACACCAAGCTAACTGAGGTAGTTTGTATTTGACCTACCATTCCGCGTAAATTAGTAATAGTTTGGTTCAACGCTGTTTGCATCTCAAGATATTCACCTGCAAATTCACCTGTCATTTCCTGGCGAAGATCACCTTCTGATAAGGTAGTTGCTACACGAATGTTTTCACGAATTGGGGTAACCACTGCTTCTATCAATGAATTGATTCCCTGACCTAAACCTTTGAGAAAGCCTTCATATTTCGAAACGTCAATTCGCTCATCCAAATTACCCGACGCCGCGGCGGTAATTAAAGTATCAATTTGACGCTCAGCATCTTTTTGCTCGGTAATATCGCCCCACTCAACCATATTACCCATCCAGTTCCCATCAGGATCTAAAATCGCTGTCGCGTTAACAACAAACTCAAGCCCTGCAACTGCGATTTCTGCTTTTGCAGGCAATCTAGATACATCTGCCAATAAAGCTCGTTGATGCGCAGGATTTTTATGGAACTGATCAATACACTGACCAACTAGATTGTTTGTATCAAAACCTGGAAAAACCTGGCGTAGCTCGGTCTGCCTCTTCGACATCATTTCCTGTACAGCTGGATTCACATAAGTAATATTCAAATCTTTATCACATAACATCATATTTGTTTGTGCGCCATGAATAGCTGACTGAAGTCGGGCAACCTCCACTTCTTTTCTGCGCTGCTCTGTTACGTCGTTCCACTCTAAGCCGTTACCAATATACTCTCCCGCCGCATCCATGATTGCCGTGACATTTAATGCAAATTTTAACGGCCCAACATCAATGTCCGTTTGAAAAGGCAGATTGGCTGGTGTTGATAGTAAATTACGCTGATGAGCAGGGTTTTTATGAAACATATCAATACATGAGCCCACCAATTTTTCAGGATCAAAACCAGGAAACACTTTTGATAATTCATCTCTATTTTTGCGCAACAGATTTACAGTGGACTCGTTGACATAAGTTACTTTAAAATCTCTATCAACCATCATCATGGCAGTCATTGCATTATCGATTGAACCTTGCAATCGAACTGAATTATCTTCCTGTATCCGTAATGCTGTTACATCTGACCATTCCAAACAGTTGCCCATGTAATTTCCAGACGCATCCATCGTCGCTGTCACATTCAATGCAAACTTAAGTGGACCAACTTCAATATCCGTTTGATAGGGAAAGTTATTCGGGTCGCTCAGCATTTTACGTTGATGCGCCGGATCTTTATGAAACATATCGATACAAGAACCCACTAGTTTAGCCGGATCAAATCCCGGAAAAACTTTTACCAATTCATCTTTATTATCACTAAGAAGTTTGATTGTACTTGGATTTGCGTAGGTAACATTTAAATCCCGATCAACCATCATCATAGCTGTCATTGAGTTATCAATTGAACCTTGCAACCGAACCGAATTATCTTCCTGAACACGTAATGTAGTTACATCTGACCATTCCAAACAGTTTCCC
>JAOTSL010000082.1 GCA_029864945.1 Gammaproteobacteria bacterium | reverse complement strand
TTGAAAGAAACACTCATTTGATTCAAGCAGTCTCGATGGTTTCAGGTTGTCCAGGTCTAGATGCATGCCCAAGCGTAACCTGATCAAGCGCAGTTTTTATGGCAGCGACAAAGTCAGCGGATTCCAACATCATCATTTTTGCATCCGAGCCCTCAAAAAAAGCGTTCACTTTCGCTTCCACTTTATCCACTGGAGTTTCTTTTAATGTCGCTTCAAGATCATTAACAGTTCGACTAGGTGTTACAAAATAATCGCCTGTCAACCAGACTTGTTTGATCATATTTTTTTGTTTATCAAATGAAATACTGGCGCGAATCAAGCCGCCCTTGCACTTGTAAATCCCCTGGACGATAGGCAATTCACTGACGGGGCTATTTAATAGATATACCCATTCATCGGTATCTATTTCAGCCAACGCTTCTTCATATAGATTATTTTCATCAACTGTAAGTTCGTTTTCCTCTTCAAAGTCCACATTAAACGCTTCAGCAAAGGCTTCGCTAATGTGCTTTTTAACCAGGCTCATGTCTGGCGCTTCACCCAACAAGTCTTTTAAATTTGCAACACGATCTCGGGCGGATGAAATCGCTTTGTCCGACAGCTTTTCTGCGGGAATACGCAATATTTTCATCATCTTTTCAACGTCGAAATCGACCAGCAGAGTGCCTTGATACAAAATCGAGTCACCATCAAATGCACCGCCGGTGCCTGAGACTTTTTTTCCATCTACTTCGATGTCATTGCGAGGGCGAAACTTGGCGTCAACACCAAGCCGACTAATGCCATCAGCTGCAGCTTCGCAAATTTTCTTCGCGATAGCACTCATATCGGCAGTACCTAACGCCTTTTTATCAAGATATAATTCCCAGCCAATTTGTGTTTCATCAAAATAAATTGCTCCACCGCCAGTCATTCGGCGCTGTATTTCAATATTATTTTCTTTACAATAGTCAACGCGCAACTCCTGCTCTGCACTTTGATGAAAGCCCAATAATGCACTGGGTTTGAATTGCAAAAATCTCAGGGTATGTGAAATTTTTCCTTCTTGATGCGCCTCAAGGATGGCCCGATTCATTGCCATATTCTGCGCTGCAGGTCTAACCCCGGTATCAATCATTCGCCATGTTTGCTTGGTCATTTCTATTGCCCCTATCTATTTATGCCGACGTCACTTACGACTTTAATTTTACTTAACGCTGATACTGGTGCTGGAAAGCTACGTCTATTTTCTTTTTCGTGCGCAAGAATTTCTTCAAGGTTTAATTCAATCGCATTGTCAGTGGTTTCGACTGCCATCACCTCATCACCAACCGCAATTGAGCAACAACTTGGCGTGACTTTCACTTGTTTTTCCAGTCGTGCAGCAAGCTCAACGGCACCATCGGCTGGATGCGCTATGCCACTCATACCGGCCATCACAGCATATGCATCTATTTTCATTTTAGCCACGCCTGCAGGACGGGCACAACCTAATAAAAGTGGTGTATCTGGTAAAGCTAAACGCGAGTCAAGAAAGAAACTACCGACTTCATCTGTATCTGGCGTTACAAATGGACGTTTTTCACCTGCATACTGTGGCATGACAACAACGAGCACAACAGCATCAGGCACATGTCGTTTTAACATCTCCAACGCATTCCATTCACCGAGTAATTCCCCATAATGCAAACCGATTACAATATGTGGCACAACTTTCATTTTGGTATTTACAAGAATTTCGAGAGTGCGCTCAAAGTCAGCTTCTGTGCGCTTTAAATGATAAACCTGTGTGATCGTTTCCTGCGCACCAATAACATCCATCATCGCTGCATCAATACCGGACTGCTCCATACACAAGGCAATATCTTCATCGACCAATGCGGTGTGCATTGCGATTTTAAAGTGTGGGAATTCATCTTTTATACGGCGAATAGTTGAATAATAGTTATCGTATTCAACTTTATTCTGGTGGTTTGAGCCCCCCGTTAGCAGCATACCCTGGGTACCTGTTTCCACCATACCATTAACTAATCGCCAAAGCTCATCCGGTGTACGAGCGGGTATCATGGGTTCAAGTATCGCTGCTTTACAGTGGTCACATTGTAACTTGCAATCACCGCCAGTAATCGAAACCGCCGGCCATGCATTGCTGCCGCAACTAGACAATTCAGAACTACTGTAGGCTTTAAATGTGGGCGTGTAAAAATTTATTAGATTACTTGAGTGTGGTGCTTGCTGCAGTTTAGCAATAATAGAATCATCAAAAGTTAAGTCTTCTAGCGCTTCAACACGCTGTAATGCGCCTTTCCAATCTAGCATAGTGAATACTCTCTTACTGCTGAGTTTTACAAAAAATTAAATTAGATATCAGTTTCCCGTTGAATATAAGAGAAATCTACAAAAATGATATTTAAAGGAATACGGTGATGTCATTTACATCAAACACCACCGCTTTAAATGTGATTATTCGCAGCCTGCGAATCCATCACTTTCCATTTTTGCTTCAAAAGCGGTGGCAACAGCAGCACCAGTAACCAGGCCAGTTGATTCTCCGTCCCAATCTGAAGGTTGAATTTTTACCAACCAACCATCTCCGTATGGATCATCGTTAATCAAGCCAGGTTTCCCTGCAACAGCGTCATTAATTGCGACAACATCACCAGCAATTGGTGATTTCGCTGGACCAACCCATTTACCCGACTCTACCGTCGCACAGGACTTATCTTTTTTAACCGACTTACCAACCTTTTTAGGCGTGTAAGATACAATTTGACCAGCCAATGATCCGGCATAAGACGTCATACCGATGGTGACAGAACCGTCACCTTCCTTGCGAACCCATACGTTGTTTTCAACGTTATAGTTCAAATCATCAGGCAAATCACAACCACGAACAGCTCCCATACTGACACTCCTCTTTAAACTGTAAGTAAAAAAATACCGGCTATTATTTTATTAAAACCAGCTATAAATAGATTATGTAATATTATTAATAAAAAACAACCAATATTGTGCTGTTTTACATAAATCGTTTTTAAAATGAAATAACTTTATCAGCAGTGAGAATCAAGTCCGCCAAAACACCACCACCCACAACGTCATCTACTTCATCAATTAAGTCAGTTTCGATGTTAATTTCATACCCTGGCATAGCGGGCATGCAGGCAATAATTTTTACACCTGCTGCTTTTGCATCGCGTATAAACTCAATGATTGTTTTCCCACCTTCCATCGCAACCAACTTTTCAGGAATACCTTTTTGAATCAGGCGAACGCCTTCCATAGTAAAAAAAATACGAACTTCTGCATCCATGGCAGACAAAATCGAGCCAAGAAAAAAAGGAGTCGCGCATCTAGAAGGTGTGCTAGGTCCGCTTGTCATAATGATCAAAACGGTCTGTTCATCATTGTCTATATAAAAATCACTATTTGCCATATCTAGTTGTCCTACTCACTACTATTTGGTTCCACAACTTCGTCGAGAGTATGTATTTATACCTAAAGACTCCGCGTTTATCCTTGTTCTGAAACCAAGCAACGGCAACCTCAACGGCTAAACCGCCTGGATGTCGATATATTAGGTTAGTCGTTCACAGTGAATATCGTCTCTATGCGCTCGCTCACAATAGCCTTTTCTAGCTTCGTCACCCGTTAAGAATACACTTAACGCTTCATCAACAGGCAAGTCTGATGTGACTCTGGCTATCCACGCACCATAAGGATCAATGTTTAATAATTTTGGATTTTCAAGAACCTGTGTATTACCCTCGTTAATAACACAGCCAATGAAATTGGGAATAGGTCCTGCCCATTTTGCACTTTCAACTGTCGCCACTGGCTTTCCTGGTGGACGTCGTGTACCGGGCTTCCGCACACGAAGGTGCATTATTTTTCCGGCGATGCTTTGTGACAGGTCTGTCATCCCTACTTTTAAAGTGCCGTCTTCTTCTTTGGATACCCAGATTTGAAACTGGTCGTCATAGTATAAATCTGGTTTGAATTCGCATCCGTTGCAGGTCATATTATTTAAATAACACTCTTCTGCTTAAGAAAATCAATCGAGTCACTAATGTTTTCATGAATACCCAGTTTACGCGGCGAAAGCCCCATTGCCAAACCAAGCAACTGCGTAAAATAAATAATCTTCACATTCGTTTTTATACCAAAAGTTTTCTCTGCACGAACCTGATGCATTTCTAAACCTGAATGACACGTAGGACATTCTGTTGCGATCACTTCAGCACCAGAATCCTCCGCAGCCTGTAACAAGTTCAACACCAACTGCGTAGAAGTATCTGCATCAGAAAGTGTATGCGCCCCACCACAACATGCCGTTTTTAATGGGAAGTCAACATTTTCTGCGCCAGCGGCAGACAAAAGATCATCCATAAAATGTGGTTGATACGTTGACTCTGAACCTGGCCCGGCATCCTTTTCAGGATATATTTGGCGAGGTCGCGTATACATGCAACCATAATAATTAGCGATTTTAATTCCGTTCAGTGATTTCTTGATACGAGACTTGAATCCCTCTGGCCCGACTTCTTCCATCAGCCATTCCAGCAAATGAATAGTACGCACATTACCGTTATAAACAGGATCATCCGCTTTTTTAGCGAGCTCTTGTACGGTAGCTAAAGATTCTTCTGATGTTGCCAGTTCGTATTCCGCTTTTTTAAGATTGTGGTAACAGCCATTACAAGGCGCCATCACTGTATCAAAACCCATTTGCTCAGTTGCAATCGCTAAATTACGGGCGGATAAATACGTTTGTAGCATAGGATGAACGTTTTTAACCTCCATTGCGCCACAACAGTTGTAGTCACGCAGGTTTTCCATTTCCAAATTTAACTCGCCAACTAATGCGCGAGTTGAACGATCATATGGACCACCGGTTCCTTCAAGGGCACAACCCGGATAATATGCAACCTTAGCCATGCGCAGCCTCCTTTTGTTCTTTTACATATGCTTTTAATACGTCGCCGGTTTTTCCCCAAGATTTCGTTTTGGGCGGAAACACAGCATGCAAAGCTGAGTGAATCAGGTGAGTCATCGGTAAATGTTTCATCATCCGCTTAACCATTTCAACCAACCAGTCCTGAGCTAATGCCTGGCCTGTTTTGGCAAAAAAGTTTTTGAGCACTGCACTGTCTTCTATGCGGCCACGTTTTGCGATCTGATCCCAGAATTCGTAATCAAACGTTGTTGAATGCGTTTCTTCTGTATGACCTTCTTCTTCCAGCCAATGAGAAAGCGCTTTCATTACACCTTCTGGTTTTACGTCTTTAGGACAGATATTGGTACATTTGTTACAGGATACACACTGCCAGATAATATCTTTGTCTTTAATTATTTCTTCTTTTAAACCAAGTCGCGTCGCGTAAATCCAATAACGTGGATTGAAGTTTACATTCTGAGCATACATGGTGCACGAGTTAGTACATGACCCACACTGCCAGCAACGATGGACATTTTCTGCACCTGCAATTTTTTGAATTTTCGCCTCAAAGCTATCATCATAATCCGTTAGCGTACGCGGCGTTATCATTGTATTCCAGTGACCGGATACATCAACGCCATCAATTACCAAGTTGTCATGAGTTAATAGCCTATCTACATCAATTAACGACTTTTCATGAATCGCCATCTTTATCTCCGTCTTATTTCAACGCACATTGCCATTACTACAGACCTAATGAACAACGGCTTTTTTTAAACGAGTAGCTTCATTTTTTTTTGCGGGTTCAATTCCCAGCAACTTCACAACAAGCTCAATTGGTTGCAGTTCTGCATTACCAAATTGCGGACCAAACATACCCATACCGCTAGACATACTCAATATATACTCGGCATAAGCCTGAGCTATCAGCAAATCAATTAAATAGTGAATATCACGATAAAAACCCTGCTGCCCTAGCTGCTGCGCAAACCAGACGCGGCTTGCCTCAAAATCTGCCGGACTTTCGCCAAAGGTAACATCTCGCATGGTATCGCCACCACGAATAAATTCACGAAGCGATCCGCTGGTTTCTTTTTCATTCCACACCCATCGCGACATGAGAGGGAATGTTTCAGGACCGGAAAAGTGCAATAACTCTGCTGAAAAATCCCAGGCTGCACGTTGCACTTTTTTGTTCTCGTTATCAATCAAAGCAACAAACTGTTGCATTCGATCAACAATCGACTGTTTACCATAGAGTAAATGTTTTACCTGGCTCACAACAACTTCATGGGGCACCTTACTGATAGAGTCAGGTAGTTTTCTTCGCGCAGTAAAAACAGTGTCAAGCAAAGCCTCCAAACCTTCCGACGAAAGCTTATCAATACTGTCATGCGCTAATGCAATCGAAAACATTTTCTGCTTATTTTTCAGCGCCTCAATATAACCATCAACGCCGCCATGTTCTTCAGTTGCTTTAATTAATTGCTGTAGCTTCTGAGCACAAATGTGATCATCAAGTTCGATCTTCAAACTTGCTGGTTCGATCTCATCAAAATTATGAGTTATGTGTTCAGCTGCCTGTCTTTTAAACCAAAGCATGTGTCTGCTAACCAGCCATGTCCGCTAATACACGCAAGGCAGCGGCACTACCTTGAGAGATTGAATCATCGATAGACTCAGGGCCATAGGCGGAACCGCAAGAATAAACACCTTTGCGCGTCGTACCCGCCGTATTGGTGTAATGCTCTGCGCGTTCGATGTAACCGTGTTTTTCAAGACCAACTCCAAACGTGTTGGATATTTCAGGGTTATCTTCGTTTGGATCCATACCAACCGCATGAACAACCATATCAAAAGGAATAACGATTGGACGCTTAACTAAAGTATCTTCACCTTTAACTAAAAGGCGACCATCGCTTGCAGCAGTGACTTCAGCAATACGTGCTTTTACGTATTTAACTTTAAATTCTTCCTGCGATTTCCAGTAATATTTATCTTCGTAAAGACCAAACGTACGAATATCCATGTAATAAATGAAAACCTGTGTTTCAGGTGACATTTCACGAACTTCCATCGCCAGGTTTGCTGAAACAGTACAACAAACTTTTGAGCACCACTCACGGCCGATTTGACGATCACGAGAACCTACACATAATAAAATCGCAACACGTTCTGGTACGCGACCATCTGACGGGCACGCAATTTTTCCAGAGCCAACCATCTGTTCTAATTGCGTTGTTGTAATTACGTCAGGAAAAGTGCCAAAACCCCATTCGGGCTTATTGATCGAGTCAAAATGCGTAAAACCCGTCGCTAAAACAACTGAGCCCGCATTGACCGTTTCACCATTTGAAAGTGTTGCAGTAAAGTTACCCGCGTCACCATCAAGCTTAGTTACTTTATTACTTTTATGAACGGTGACATTTGAGCTTGATTCAACACCATCAACCATACGGCCAATCGCATCTTTCGCCCATTCACCCGAAGGAACCAGTTTCGCGTAACCAGATAAAATTGGCGCGCCACCTAATCGGTCTTCTTTCTCAACTAGCACAGCTTTTTTTCCTGCTGCTGCTACCC
Organism: Gammaproteobacteria bacterium; assembly: GCA_029864945.1. Classification (GTDB taxonomy): domain Bacteria; phylum Pseudomonadota; class Gammaproteobacteria; order S012-40; family S012-40; genus CALZJE01. The sequence goes on along the minus strand of JAOTSL010000082.1, from coordinate 3,327 downwards.
CTGCGGCTGCCGACAATCCTGCTGGCCCGCCCCCTACAATCAATACTGTATCCTTAGACATTTAGCCCCCTACTGCCAGTTTTGGATCATATAAATATTCAATGTTGCCTTTTTCCACTTCTTTCAAATAAGCTTCAAACTGCTTTTTGGAGTCGGCCCAACTCAAACCCATTTTTTCAATAACCTCTTCACAAGGTGAAGCATGCCACTGAAGCTGAACAATCTTGAACGGATCAGCACCACAAGCCAATGCCGCAAATTGAACATCAGCCATTATAGGTACGGCAAAGCTTTTCTCGTGAGCTTGACCAATCCACTGATTTTTATCCATGGTAGTAATACAACCAGTATCAATTCCCAGCATAAGGTCAGAGTCAGCCTCTTCACGAACAACTTTAATTTTTCTATCCATCGTGAACGAACGGGTAAACTCACGCTCAGAAATAATGTGACGAAAACCAAAACCACAACAGTCATACCAAGTAGAATAATCTCGCACATCAGCACCCAATGCTACCGCAATTGAAGTACCCGGTGCTGTTCGATTACCGCCTAATATTTCCGGATCGTAAATCGCATCCTCATGTACCATTTTATAATAATGACACGCAGCATGAACGGTTGTTTTAATATTTGATACATCAATTGTTTGCAGCTCTGAGGCAATGCGATTACGCATAACGTGAACCCATTCTGAGTAATGAATGATTTCTTCTGGAATTACCAGTTTGCCATCAACCAACCTACCAAGCTTGCCCAGAATTTTTGTTACTTTTTCCCGCAGCTCTGCATTTTCTATCAGATATTTACGGACTTCTTTATAATTACCAAATGAAGTGCCGCAATGTACCAATGGAAAAAAGTGACCAGCTTCATGACCATGCTGCTGACCAGAAACATACGCCTGATGAAAGTTACGTAAAAACACCGCAGCTAAAGATTCGACGTTACCAATACCGGAGCCGTGATAATTCCATGCGGTGCAAGATGTCTGGTCAGTTTCATCGAGATAATCTTTGCCAGGCACAAATCCAAACTTATTCATCATCCACATCAACGACGTGGGGTAGCCCGGTATATTCCCGCACTGACCACAAGACTTGTGATGCCACAACTGGCGTGTAGGAATTTTTTTGTCCCAGCCAAAAAGAGTTTTAACCATTTTGGGATCATGATCATCAGTAATTCGATGGACAATTATCTCGCCTTCTTTTTCAAGCTCCCACATATGGTCACGCACATCATCCATTCGATCACCAAGATCAATAGTACGTTTATCAACATGTTTACGAACCCAGTCAGTTGCTGTGCCGGCATCTGCAGCACTTAGATTAGCGTCCTGAAAAAAGGAACCATGACCAGAAACGCCTTGGCCATCTGTGTTATGAAAACCTGGCTTCATTGTGCCTGAGCCAGCACCGTCACCTGTTTGATTATGGTTTCCAGGTCTTTGCTTATCTGTCATAACAACCTCCTACTCTCGATTACTCTCGATATTTTTGCGAGCGAATTCAATTTAATCGTCATCATCTTCCTGCTCTTCAAGGAATTCTTCATATTCTTCTTTTTTCTCATCAATGAAGTCTTCAATTACGTCAAACAGGTTTTCGTCCATCAATGCTAACTGATCAAGTACGCCAGTCATTTCCCAAATGGTATACATTTCCACAGATGTTTTAAGCGCAGTTTCCCAAGCCGTATTTGTTGTTTGTAATGTTTTAACGGGGATCGCTTTACGCAAAAGTTTCAGGTCACCTTCAATCTTCTGAATATTGGGGCCCCAATCAGGAAAGTGATCAGGTTGAATCATATCGGGGGATAACTGATTACCTGTTGTAATCAGTTTAAGCATGACTCGACCAAAAGGACGCAATACGTCTTTTGCCGACTCCATGCCATGCGCTATAGACACTTCACGCATGATTGCCACAAGACCACCAGGAGAGTTCTTAAAAGGACAACGCGCAGCGCAAGTCATACACTGAGCACAAGCCCAGATTTTTTCCTGCATTGCGTCATAAATTTGGTCTACGTTTTCCGTCCACAATAACTGCACGATTTCTCGCGGGCTATAGTCGTAAAACTGAGCTGATGGACACGTGGCCGTGCAAATCCCACAATTTAAACAGCCATTAAGTTCGTGCTCGTAACGGAAATCACTTTTAATATCTTCAAAGATTTCCTGCATTTCAGCATATGTTGCCATGAAGAGCCCTCTTAGTTCTTATTCCAGCTTGCGCGTCATAATAACAAAGTGTAGCAGACGCAAATTAAATTGCTTTTTCGCTTTTTCGCTTTTTCGCTTTTTTATACTTTACTATATGGTTATATAGTGAATTTCACTCATAAAATAAAGGGTGAACTAATCACCCTTTATTCAGAATAATTTACACTTACATGTATAAGTTGACATCTGACTTACCAGCAAATTCAAAAAATGTTGCAGCCCCACCATATTCAATATTATCAAGGAGCTCCGAAGGCTTAAAATCAAACAAATCAACGGTCATTTGACAGGCAATCATTTTAACTTCGGCTTCTATACACAGCTCTCTTAACTCATCAATGCTAGCAACACCCTTCTTTTGCATCTTGGCTTTCATCATCATGGTCATAGCAGCTTCCATGCCCGGCAAAGCCTGCATTAATACAGGCACAGGCATTGGCATTGGCATTGCCGGATTTCCCAGTGATGACATTTTAAGATCGAGGTCTTTTTTAAGTAATTGCAAGCCATAGAACGTGAAAAATATTTCCACCTCATAACCTAGAGCGGCTGCTGTCGAACCAAGAATCAGAGGTGGATATGCCCAGTCAAGGGTGCCCTTAGTTGCAATAATTGCTAATTTTTTTTCTGACATAATTCACACCTCAAATTAAAAATAAATTGCGTCCAATTGCATTACACAACTCTCATCCCGAGAATCAACTAACCTTTTTTAATAAGAAAATAAAACTTCCCGTCTTCTTCGCGAGACTCCATTAACTCATTTCCAGTTTGCTTTGAAAAAGCCTGAAAGTCTTTTATCGCACCTGGGTCCGTCGCAATAATGTGCAATACCTGACCGCTTTCAAGTGCTGCCAACGCTTTTTTTGCTCGTAATATAGGCAAGGGACAGTTCAATCCAGATGCATCAAGTTCAGAATCAAAATCGGCCATGAAAAACTCCTTATGTATAACAAATTCGATTAAATAAAAAGCACATCTCTGTGCAGAAAGTAAAGTGCGCCCTCACCTTAAGGGATAACTACTCAATTATAGACAAATATAAAAAAATTATGATCGAATAGCGAATAGCGAATATTATCGCGCTGATATATTAATAT
>JAOTSL010000081.1 GCA_029864945.1 Gammaproteobacteria bacterium | reverse complement strand
TCAACAAATATTGCCCGAAAATATTACGATTGGTAATGGGTCAAATGATGTGCTGGAAATTATCGCGCATAGTTTTGCAGACCATAATGCGGAAGTGATTTATTCTCAGCACGCGTTTGCCGTTTATCCAATTGTTACTCAGGCTGTCGGTGCTAAACATGTTATGACCCCTGCGATTAACTGGGGTCATGATCTTGATGCAATGGTAAATGCTATAACAGATAAAACCCGACTGATATTTATTGCAAACCCTAATAATCCCACTGGTACGTGGTTAAGCGCGAAATCTGTTCACTCTTTTTTATCGCAAGTACCAGATAATGTGATTGTTGTGCTGGATGAGGCCTATCACGAGTTTATAGAGCACGAGGACTATTTGTCTGCAATAGATTGGATAAGTGAGTTTCCTAATTTGATAGTGACCCGTACTTTTTCTAAAGCTTATGGTTTGGCTGGTTTGCGTATTGGTTATGGTATTTCTCATCCAGCTGTGACTAATATACTTAATCGTGTACGACAGCCTTTTAATGCGAATAGTATTGCTCTTGCGGCGGCTATGGCTGCATTGGATGATAAAGATTTTTTGCATAAAAGCATTGAGGTTAATAACCAGGGTATGCAGCAATTAACTGATGCGTTTAAAGAAATGTCACTCGACTTTATTCCATCTGTAGGAAATTTTGTTTGTGTAGATGTGAAAATGAACGGCAATATAATTTATGAAGAGTTATTAAAGAAGGGCGTTATTGTTCGGCCGGTGGGTCTGTATCAAATGCCTGATCACTTAAGAGTTTCTGTAGGCTCTTCGGCGGGAAATGCTCGGTTTATTACAGCGCTTAAAGAAGTGCTGGCAGAATTGAGTCTTCAATGAAACTTTTTTTTGATCGTGTTGCGTTAATAGGTGTTGGTTTAATTGGTGGTTCGTTAGCGCGTGGTTTAAAGAAACACGGTTTATGTAACACGATTTGCGGTTACGGTCGCAGTACGCAAGAGCTGGATAAGGCGGTAGAACTCGGTGTTATTGATAGTTACGGCTCCTCTGTAAAAGAAACTGTTTTAGGCGCAGATCTGATTATTGTTGCTGTTCCTATGAGTGCATTTGAAACAGTTTTTAGTGAGATATCAGGGGGTGTAACGGAGCAGACATTAATTACAGATGTTGGTAGCGCGAAGGCCAGTGTTATTGATGCTGCTAAAAAAGCATTCGGTCACCTTCCTGAGGGTTTGGTGCCTGGGCACCCAATTGCCGGTACAGAAAAAAGCGGTGTCGAAGCGTCGTTTGATAGTTTATTTGATAATAGGCGAGTGATTTTAACCCCCACTGAAAACTCTGCAGAGAGCGCAGTGGATCAGGTGAAGCAAATGTGGCAGAAGGTCGGTGCTGAAGTTGTACTTATGACGCCGGATCATCACGACCAAGTGCTAGCAGCCACTAGCCATTTGCCACATGTGTTAGCTTTTTCGCTTGTGGAAACGCTGGGGAAAATGCACGAAAGTTCAGAGATATTTCGTTATGCCGCTGGCGGATTTAAAGATTTCACTCGAATAGCATCTAGCGACCCGACAATGTGGCGTGACATTTGTTTGAATAATAAAACTGCAATTTTGTCAGTTTTGAAAAAATTTGAAAGACACTTAAAAACCCTGGAGCTAGCAATTGAGGCGCAGGATGAAAAAGCAATAAATGATATTTTTGTGCGTGCAAAAATGGCCCGTGACGAAAATGTAATTGATTAAATAATAAAAATAGAAATAATAATTCTAAGCTAGATCAAGTAAGGGAGATGAAAATGAAAATAATTAGATGGGTATTGGGTAGGATTATTCTCGTTATAGAATTTGTAATGACACCAAAAGGTGTGCAGAGGAATGAGCTCGAACAACAAAGGCTTGATGCTGAAACAAGTCGATATAGTCTTTACCAGTATAGGGCTTGCCCATTTTGTGTGAAAGTACGACATGCAATCAAAAAACAAAGTTTAAAAATTGATTTGATTGACGCGAAAAGTAGTGAAAAGCACCGTGTGGATTTGCTGGCTCAAGGTGGAGAGTTAAAAGTTCCTTGTTTACGAATAAATACTAAGGGCGGCGAAGATACATGGCTGTATGAATCTGGCGAAATTATTCGGTTTTTAAATCAGCGCGCAGATGCGATAGTTGATGATGTTGCTGCTGTTGCTTAATTTAGGGTTGTTATATGTCTGGTTCTAAAAAAATAAATTATCTTATCCAGTCTGGTGGGGGTTTTTCCGGCGAAATAACTGTGCCGGGAGATAAGTCGATTTCTCATCGAAGTATTATGTTCGGTTCTCTGGCAAAAGGTAAATCTGAAGTTACAGGTTTCCTTGAAGGTGAAGATAGCTTAGCTACATTAAAAGCGTTTTCAAAGATGGGTGTTGAAATAATCGGTCCTGAAAATGGTAAATTGACTATTGAAGGTGTTGGGATGCATGGATTAGATGTGCCTGATTCAGCGCTGGATCTTGGTAATTCCGGTACGTCTATGCGTCTTATGTCAGGTTTGTTAAGTGGTCAGAGTTTTAAGACAATATTAGTTGGCGATAAGTCTTTATCAGGTCGGCCCATGAAACGTGTTACTGACCCTCTTGCTCAGATGGGCGCTAGTATTGATACAAATAATGGTACTGCTCCTTTAAAAATTAACGCCGATAATAATTTGCACGGTATTGAATATGATATGCCTATTGCTAGTGCGCAAGTTAAATCGTGTCTATTACTAGCAGGTATGTACGCATCTGGAAAAACCTGTGTTACTGAGCCAGGTATTACACGTGATCATACTGAGCGAATGCTAAAGGCATTTGGTTATCCGGTTGAAGTGAGTGGTAACAAGGTATGCATCGAAGGCGGCCATGAGTTAACAGCTTGTCAGATTCAAATTCCCGCAGATATTTCTTCTGCTGCATTTTTTCTTGTTGGTGCAAGTATCTCTCCTAATGCAAATTTGCTAATAAAAAATGTAGGCGTTAATCCTACTCGTACCGGTGTAATTGATGTTCTTAAATTGATGGGTGCAAATATAACTTTAGAGAATTCACGTATGTTTGGCGGTGAGCCTGTTGCAGATATTCGTGTGCAATCAAGTCAATTAAAGGGTATCCAGATTCCCGAAGAATTAGTGCCATTGGCGATAGATGAATTTCCCGTGTTATTTGTTGCAGCGGCATGTGCTGAAGGACGAACGGTTCTTACTAATGCGAAAGAATTACGCGTAAAAGAGTCTGACCGTATTCAGGCAATGGCTGATGGCTTAGTGACATTGGGTGTGGATGCAATGTCAACCGAAGACGGAATTATAATAGAAGGTGGTCAGATTGGTGGTGGAACAGTAAAGTCGTTTGATGATCATCGAATCGCTATGGCATTTACTATTGCAGGATTACGGGCTAGTGATCAAATTGAGATTTTAGATTGTGCGAATGTGGCCACTTCTTTCCCTGGTTTTATAGAGTTGGTGAATTCCATTGGTTTGACCGCGACAGCTAACGTAACAGTAGAGCAGTAATTTGATGACAATAGATTTATCACCAGTAATTACCATAGACGGACCAGGCGGCTCGGGCAAAGGCACGGTAGGGCAGCGATTGGCTTGGAGGTTTGGCTGGGAATTTCTGGATAGCGGTGCCTTGTATCGATTGGTTGGTCTTTGTGCGCTAGGTCGCGATATAAAGCTGGATAGCGTTAGAGAAATCGCCAATATTGCGCGCAATCTGGAGGCACAATTTGCGGTAAAAGAAGGCGATTTTGGAACTGAGGGTATTATTTTACTTGAGGATCAGGATGTTTCTTCTAAACTACGTACTGAAGACTGCGCAAGTGCAGCATCCCAGGTGGCTCAATACGATGATGTTCGTCAAGCTTTGCTGGAGCGTCAAAGGGCGTTTCGTGTAGAGCCGGGTCTTGTTGCCGATGGACGTGATATGGGGACTGTTGTTTTCCCAGATGCCCAGTTAAAGGTTTTTTTGACTGCAAGTGCCGAAATTCGTGCAGAAAGACGGTTCAAACAGTTGAAAACGAAGGGCATGAGTGCTAGTCTTAGCGCGATTTTGGCCGATATACAGGCACGAGATTATCGAGATACTCACAGGAGTGTTTCTCCATTGATTCCGGCGGATGATGCCGTCATTCTCGACACGACTTTAATGAGTGTTGATGATGTTGAGCAGAAGGTGTTGGAATTAGCAAAAAGTAGATTCTTGCAATTGGGTGGTCTGAGTTAACTCATTGGTTGAGTTGGCTGTTTAGTATTTCTATAAGATATGGAATATTAACGGACTGATTTACAAACCCGTTTTCAAGGTTAATTAAACGTAGGTTGTATGAGCGCTTATATAAAATATATAAGGCATATAGCTGATAACGCAGTAATTATTAGGTTGGTTTTTCATGGGTGAAAGTTTCGCAGAATTGTTTGAACAAAGTATGTCAAAAGATAGTTTACAGCCTGGTTCTATCGTAATGGGGCAAGTAATTGACATTGACAATGGCTATGTGACAGTTAATGCAGGGTTAAAATCGGAAGGTATTATTCCGATCGAGCAGTTTTTTGATGAAAAAGGCGAGCTGGAAGTAAAAATAGGCGACGAAGTCTATGTTGCTTTGGATGCAGTAGAAGATGGCTACGGTGAAACACGATTGTCGCGTGAAAAAGCGAAACGTGCGCAATCTTGGTTGGATCTTGAAAAAGCCCATGAAGAAAAAGCGACTATTGTCGGTATCATAACCGACAAAGTAAAAGGTGGTTTTACAGTCGAGATCAACGAAGTTCGAGCGTTTCTACCTGGCTCACTGGTTGATTTACGCCCTGTACGTGATACAACGCACCTTGAAGGTCGTGAACTTGAGTTCAAAGTTATCAAAATTGACAGACGTCGTAACAACGTTGTTGTTTCTAGGCGTGCGGTTGTTGAACTTGATAATAACGTTGAAAGAGATTCATTACTTTCTAACCTTGAAGAAGGTCAGAGCGTTAAAGGTATCGTTAAAAACCTCACAGATTACGGCGCATTCGTTGATCTTGGTGGTGTTGATGGACTTCTACATATCACAGATATGGCCTGGAAGCGTGTTAAGCACCCAAGCGAAATCGTCAATGTTGGCGACGAAATTGATGTTAAAGTATTAAAATTTGATAAAGACCGTAACCGCGTATCTCTTGGCCTGAAGCAATTAGGTGAAGATCCATGGGTTGATATCGCTCGTCGTTACCCAGTAAGCACACGTTTGTTCGGTAAAGTAACAAATATTGCTGATTATGGTTGTTTTGTTGAAATTGAAGAAGGCGTTGAAGGTCTTGTTCACGTTTCTGAAATGGACTGGACAAACAAAAACATTCACCCAAGCAAAGTTGTTCAGTTAGGTGATGAAGTTGAAGTTGTTGTTCTGGATATTGATGGTGAGCGTCGTCGTATTTCACTAGGTATCAAGCAGTGTCAGGCTAATCCTTGGGAAGAGTTCGCTTCTAACCATAATAAAGGTGACAAGATCTCCGGTAAAATCAAATCAATTACTGATTTTGGTATATTTATCGGTCTTGATGGCGGAATTGACGGCTTGGTTCATTTATCTGATATTTCTTGGAATGAAGAAAATGACGACTCTATCCGTAACTTCAAGAAGGGTGATGAAGTTGAGACCACTATTCTTGTTATTGATCCTGAGAGAGAGCGCATTTCATTAGGTATCAAGCAACTAGAAAAAGATCCTTTTGCTAATTTTCTTGCTGCTTTCCCTAAAGGCTCGATCGTAACTGGCGTAATTTCGGCAGTTGAAGCCAAAAGTGCGACAGTAGATCTTGGTGATGGTATCGAAGGAACTGTTAGAGCATCGGAAATTTCACGTGATCGTATTGAAGATGCGCGAAATAGCCTAACTGTTGGTCAAGAAATTGAGGCCAAGTTTGTTGGTGTTGATCGTAAAAACAGAACCTTATCTTTATCTATTAAAGGAAAAGATTCTGACGAAGAAGCAACTGTTGTTAGTGATTACTCACGCGGAACAGCAGGCCCAGCAAGCACTACACTTGGTGATTTGCTGAAAGAACAAATGGATAATAAAAGCTCCTAGTATTGTATTTCCATAAATAATTATACGGGCACCTGAATAAAACTTGTATTTATTTGGTTGCCCGTATATATTATTAACTAACCATTTGATTTAGATGGTTCTTTTTTGTTTGCGGATGCTATGACTGGCATGTCATTTGATAATAAAACAATACGTATTATCAATTTTGACCCTTACATCAACTAACAACTTAATGGTGAGTGCTCTATGGGGACCGGAAGTGTACAAGAAAAGACGATGACTAAATCTGAGCTAATGGAATTATTGGCTCAAAAACAAACTCAGCTTGCTTATAAGGATATTGAGTTAGCAGTTAAAACAATGATTGAACAAATGACTCAGTCACTATCGACAGGTAGTCGAATAGAGATTCGAGGCTTTGGTAGCTTTTCCCTTCACTTTAGACCTCCTCGTATGGGGCGAAACCCTAAAACGGGTGACCCAGTCCCACTTAATGGTAAACATGTCCCTCATTTCAAGCCCGGAAAAGAATTGCGTGAACGCGTAAATGCGGCGATGGAGCGAGAATTAGGTTAGAATGATCGGTTTTTCCTGGTTAACTTAGCCTGAATATTCAATTTATTTTCTAGCTGTCTTTTTTTGACTGCTCATCTTGCTGTGTCGTTATATTAACGACCTGACTATTTTGGCTCTCCTTTTTCTATATTAATCGTTTGGTATCTTTCAGCTAATGTAGTAAATTATGTTGGCTGTTATTCATGAAAAAGCAAAATATAGCTTTACCGAAATATAGGGAGGACGCATGTCTAGAATTTTAGGTTATTTATTTTTACTTTCAGTGCTTATTTTAACGCTAACATTTACCACTATTAATGTTCACGATGTTCAACTTAATTACTATGTTGGTTCGCAGCAAGTGCCATTGGCGCTGGTGCTTGGCGCAGCTTTAATTTCAGGTGCAATTATTGGTGCGCTGGTAATGATGCAACCAATAATGCGTTTGAAACTGAAGTCGTCAAAATTACGACGAACCATTCGCTCAAATGAAAAAGAAATTTCTATTTTGCGCACATTGCCGTTGAAAAGCCAATAAGTAGCTAATAATACGGATTACCTTTGTTTTGTTTGCCGCAAATTTTGAAATGTTCGGCAGTGTAATGAATCGAGCTTTTTATCGTGGACCTGGTAAGTATAAGAGTGCGTTTTATATGGCGCTTCACTTACTTTCTTTGGAACAAAGCAGAGGTGATTTTGATCGTTACAAATTAAATTTTTAACGGTTTTTAATAATTATGAATGAATTTTTTTGGTTATTACTTCCTGTTGCAGCGATTTCTGGATGGATTGCTGCAACAAGGCATTACAAGTCAATATATGATAGCAATTTACCCTCTTCATATAGTGTTACATCTCCGACTAAGCCTTTTGATAATTTTGTGGACACACAGCCCGACAATGCGGTTGATACAGTTATTGAGAAGGTAGAGGTGTCTTCCGAGACCGTTGAGGTGCATCTAGCGTTAGGTAATTTGTATCGACGTAGCGGCGAAGTTAATCGTGCGATACGCTTTCATCAGAACCTATCCGAAAAGCATTCCTTAACCAACGCGCAACGCGAAAGTATTTTATTTGAGTTGGGTCTAGATTATTTGACCGCAGGGCTACTTGACCGGGCTGAGCGTATTTTTAAAGACTTATTAACGGCAGACGAGTTTCAAGTTGAATCAAGCAAGGCCTTAATTGAGGTTTATCAACAAGAGAAAGACTGGGATGCTGCAATTGAATATGCAGAGATGTATGAGCTGCTTTCGAGAAGGTCTCAAAGAACCAGAATCGGACAGTATTATTGTGAAAAGGCTGAAAAATTTGAAAGTGCAGCCAATGAGTCAGATGTTAAGGCGCTTTTACGGCTCGCGTTAAAGAAAGATAAAGCATGTGTAAGGGCCAATATTTTACTCGGTGATTTGAGTCTTCGATCATATGAGTATGAAGCGGCGCTTAAGTATTATATGTCTGCTATCGAACAAGATCGTACTTTTCTATCCGTGATTTTTGAAAATGTTATCCAGTGTTTGCGGGTAATTGCCCAAAATGAAAATCTCGTATCTATATCACCTAGTAGTCTTTCAAATGAATTGCCTGTCTCGTCGGAGGGTTCAATGATGGAAAAGACGGAGTTATATTTAATTCAAAAGAAAGCGACAAAATATATTGAGCACCAGCTAGAAAAGGCACCGACACTATCGTTGCTCGGGAAATATTTACTTTTGTCGCTAGATGATGTGTCACTTAAGGATAGAAAAAGCATGAGTGTTATAAAAGACTCATTGTTCAAAATAAATAAGACACATGCATCATATCAATGTGTTTCTTGTGGACTTGGCGTACATGCGCTTCAATGGCAATGCCCCGGCTGCTCAAATTGGAGTACGATAAAACCACTTTGATCGTTAAATTTGTTAATATCTATATCCTCAATCAATAAAAAATAATGTATCGCTTGTGAATGATCCTAAAATAATAGTAGCGTTAGACTTTGATGACTTAGCGTCAGTGAAAAATCTTGTGTCTCGACTGAGTCCCTCTCTTTGTCGCCTGAAAATTGGTAAAGAGTTATTTACAGCCTGCGGCCCTCAAGTTGTGGAGTTGGTACAGAATATCGGGTTTGAGGTTTTTCTGGATTTAAAATTCCACGATATTCCCGCTACCACAGCAAAAGCTTGTAAGGCTGCAGCAAATCTTGGTGTCTGGATGACAAATGTTCATGCGTTAGGCGGTGCCCGAATGATGAAGGCTGCGCGTGAGGCGGTTGATAGCGTGGGCGGTCAAACAAAATTAATCGCCGTGACAATTTTAACTAGTCACTCAGAGTCAGAGATACAACAAATCGGACTGATGAATAATATAGATGCGCAGGTTGAATTGTTAGCGGCATTAGCTTTTGACTCCGGGCTAGATGGTGTTGTTTGCTCGGCAAGGGAGACTGAAAGTTTGCGCTCAAAATTTGACAAGGATTTTTTGCTAGTCACTCCAGGAATTCGCCCCGCAGGTGCTGCATTAAATGACCAAAAAAGAGCTGTTACTCCTGTTGATGCGATAAAAAATGGCTCGAGTTATCTTGTTATTGGTCGTCCTATTACGCAGGCTGCAGATCCCATTGGGATATTGACTGAAATAAGTGAGTCTATTAATTTTATTTAACGGGGGGTGGTATTCCTTTGTAGGTGTTTTAGTGACCATTCGTTAATTTATTTCTAAGAAAGATCATTTATATTAATCCCCTTAAATAAATATAATAAGAGGGATATATGATTAAATCAGTATTTTTTTGTGTATGTTTGGCAATTTTGTCAAATATTGCGGTAGCTTCTCCTGTTAATATCAATACGGCTGGTGCAGATCAAATTGCGAAAGCCCTAAAAGGCATTGGTCCAAGCAAGGCGGCTGCAATTATTGAGTTTAGGTTGGAAAATGGCCCGTTTTTAGCGATTAAAGACTTGGTAAAGGTAAAAGGAATCGGTGAGAAAACGGTTGAAAGCAATAAGGGTGACATTCTTATTGTATTAGATGGTGATTCTACTAACTAACGGCTTGTTATTAACTTAAATATTATATATAAAAGGCACTTACGGTGCCTTTTTTTATTTGAGTTAACTTTGTTTTATGTATCTATTTTTCCTGCTAAGCGTCTTGTTTATTACCTCAGCTAATGCATCTTCAATTCAACCACCTTTAGTAAATGGTACTTATCAATTTTCCTTTGAGAATATTTCGTTAGGTGGCTCAGAAAAAATGGGGCTGCTTGGTGGTAATTATCTCATTGACCATTATTCATGGTATTCGGGGCTTGGGGTTTATGGTGCAGTAACGGGTGACAGGGGTGGCTTTTTTACTGGTGGATTGCATTTAGGTAAAAACCAGCCGCTTTTTCGCGGTTATTTCTTTGATGCTAATGCATTTGTTGGCGGAGGCGGGGGCGGCTCTGCACCACAAGGTGGCGGTTTGATGTTAAGAACTGCTTTAGGCTTGGGTAAACAGATTACAAATAATCGATATTTTTTGGGTCTAAGTCGTGTTTATTTTCCTAACGGTGCTATAGATAGTACACAGCTAACTATTGCATATAGCCGGCAATTCACAGCATTACATTTTCCTGGCTGGTATAGCGGGTCTACTCTATGGGAACGATGGGCGGATTCCGCGTTAGGTAAAAATAAGAAGTATCAGCAGGTTTCTATGGAAATGTTGACTTATTTTCCAGCTGCGGGAGTGATGGGCAGAAATTTTGGTAATTACAATTCAGTTTTGGGGATGCTTGGCGTTAGGTTTTCGCAGCGATTAAATGATGTCGTTTGGGGTGAGTTTGAAACTGCAGGTGCTATGAGTGGCGGAATTGACGGCTTTGCGCAAGTGCTCGGAGGAATCTCATTTAAGCAGCCTTTAACTAGACGATTTTCTTTTAATGGTGGCTGGTTGCTTGGTGCTGCCGGGGGCGGAAATGTCGATACTGGTGGAGGAGTCATTACACGTGTTTTTACCGGCGTTGAGGTGGCGTTGTTTAAACAATGGAGCTCCTATCTTCAGTTTGGGTACGCTACTGTGTTAGATGGTGGCTTTTCTGCTAATACAATAAACCTAAATCTAGTTTACAGTTTCAATACTTTTTCTCACACGCAAAGTTTTATAAAAAGTAGTAAGCCGAGTTATTTGAATTGGCGAAAGCTGAGAATCAGGCCTGGATTGCAGAAGTACACACTTTATACGCATCGCTCGAGGAAAACAGCCGGTCAACAAGATCTTGATGTTGATTTGACCAACTTAAAACTGG
>JAOTSL010000264.1 GCA_029864945.1 Gammaproteobacteria bacterium | reverse complement strand
TCACCCTGCTCAGTTTATCTTCCCGAAAATCAACGATAGACTCTTGGTATGACGCAGGTATCGGAATAGGTGAGCACCCTAACATTACCGATGTTGCATCCATTGTAATAATACGTGCGAATAGAATATCTCCCGAACTCAAGGCCATACTTGCACTTTTTTCCAATACAGTTATCGTTTGCTCTAACAATAAATCCATTAAAACCAGACTATGGCCAGGATCAACTTCTTTAATCAGATAGAAACTGTATTGGGTATCGCAGGCCTGTTCAATCAAACGGCGAGTGAAAACAGGTAACTGACCACCTTTTTTCTGCAGGTAATCGAGCGCTATTTGATGCCCAGGGAAATGCACTGGCGCGTCTTTTTCCAGGATATCGGGAATCCAGTTATAATTAAACCAGCACTGAAATATTTCTCCCAATTCCATGTCCAGATATTCATCGTCAGGAACGCCTTGAAAGCAAAAATACTCGTGAATAGCAGCGTAAATTGCCTCATCGCCGTAATATTGTTTGGCATGCTTTTCCAGAACTGGCAGTAATTCTGCTAAGGTTCGATTTATTTTTTGCCGGACAAAATCACCTACAGGTGCAACTTCTTTTAACATGCAACATTTTTTATATTTCTTCCCACTGCCGCAAATACAAGGATCGTTTCTTTTTATTTCACTCATTTGTTTTTTCTTTTTCTAAAAATTTAGAGTTTAAATGTTAGAGTTTAGGTGTAACGTGATTTTTCAAATAATTCATTTATAATTACCTCTTTATCACGCCATCAGCCATGCCTTATACGCATTATCTATCCCCGTTTTTAGATCAACGCTCGGCTTCCAACCAAGTGATTTTATACGACTCACATCAAGCAACTTTCTCATGGTGCCGTCTGGTTTTGTTTCATCATAAACAAGCTTTCCGGAATAGCCCACCACATCAGCAACTAGTTGCGCCAGCTCTGCAATTGTTTGATCTTCACCGGTACCGATATTAATCACGGGCGCATTTTGTTCGTTCGCTTTTCCAACACCCAAATAAGTTTGATATTTTTCATCGTCAAGATTCATTAAATAAACACAGGCTTTAGCCATGTCTTCATTATATAAAAATTCGCGTTTTGGTTTACCTGTTCCCCAAATAACAACTTCAGTGGAATTATTATTTTTTGCTTCATGCATTTTTCGAATTAACGCGGGTAAAACATGGGATTTTTCCAAGTCATAATTATCACCCGGGCCATATAAGTTAGTAGGCATAGCAGCAAGATATTGTGTGCCGTACTGGCGATTATATGACCAGCACATTTCTATACCTGCAATTTTTGCAAGTGCGTAGGGGCGATTAGTTGGTTCCAGCTCTCCTGTTAGAAGATACTCTTCCTTGATTGGTTGTGGGCACAATTTAGGATAAATACAGGAAGAGCCAAGAAACAATAAACGCTTAACATTTGCTCGCCACGCCTGGTGAATTACATTTGATTGAATTTGTAAATTTTGGTGAATAAATTCAGCAGGGTATTCATTGTTAGCAAGTATTCCACCCACTTTTGCGGCCGCAAGAAATACATGATCTGGTTTTTCGGTTTCAAAAAACTCGGCAACTGCGTTTTGATTTGTTAAATCCAGCTCTTTATGCGTTCTGGTACATAAATTATTAAAGCCTGCTTCTTGAAGCACCTTTACGATGGCCGAACCAACCAAGCCTCGGTGCCCGGCTATGTAAATCTTTTCGTCTGTATTCATCGTTTAAATAATCGCCTTAATTTCGGAGTTTTGTTGCTGGAGTTTTGTTGCCGGAGTTTTACTTCAATAGTTTAATCAAATCTAGAGCATTAATCATCAATAGGCTTCAATAAAAATTCGACAACAAACAAGTACTGCTCCTCTCGAACAAGCTCGAGCACTCTTATCATGTCAATATTCATATACTCATGCACGATACGATTTCGTAAACCGATTATTGCATTCCAGCGGGAAACTTCATCTATCGATATTTTCTTTATTCTTGCCAGCGAAGTAAAAGCATCATAAGCCGATACTGGCACCGGCTCCCCATCTGCCTTGAGAATTTGCTTTGCTTTGCCAATGGCGTTTTCAATTAATACTTGCAAAGCATGCAATACACCATTTTGCTCTAGACCAGAAAGTGTAATTCCACCAATTAGTTTGAGACGCGCCTCATCAAGTAAAGCCCCCTGCTCTTTTGCAACTTGTGCAGTTTCTATTTGATATAGATCAAGACGCATGTTGCTTTTCCCATTCATAATATTCTAGCTCTCGCCACGTCCGTCCTAAAAAATGATTCCATGCAAGACTATTCTCTCCTTTTAAAGGAATACCATTTTCCGCCACTAATGCACGCATAGCTAGACCGGTATTTGGAATATTAATTAAGTCGACAAGGTCTTCTTCAATATCTAATGTTTTAGCCAAATAACGACGCAATGTTTCGGTACTCGACAGGTTTTCAAGCGTTGATAAGTTTTTTTTCCATTGTATTGCAATATCCCAATCACTTTCGGCGCGCGCACGCCCCTCAGCCTGACTTCCTACGAGAACAGCTAGCTCTAGGTTTTGCTGTGTTTCTAAAGCCTGTTGTAATTTCAAAATCATTGGATTATTTTTCATTTTTTCCTACGCCGTATTCAAGTAACAAGTACGCCATCAACTCACTTTACCCACCATACATCTCAGTAATAATTTGACGAAGTAACGCGGCATTCTGAGCCGATAATTTATCAATCTTTTTAGTCAGTCGTTTTTTTGATATTGTACGAATTTGATCAACGGCAATCTCTGCGTCTTTATTTGAGCAGACAATTTGTATTCTGCTACGCCACATCGGGTGTAATTTGGTAGTGAGTGGGCAAACAACTAGCGTGTTAAGCGATTTATTCATAGCATCATCACTAACTATAACCACAGGTCGCGTTTTATTAATCTCTGAACCTATAGTTGGATCTAGATTGGCCAAATAAACCTCATACCTTTTTAATATCATAGGTAGTCATCCTGATCAATATCGAGCTCTTGCCAATCAGACCACTCATCTTCCTCTTGCGCCATTTCCTTATAGGTATCTTCCCAGCTCAGTTTACCTTTATTGGCAGCATGCAAAAAAATTCCATCGCTTAATTCTTCAAGTATCACAAGCTCGCCAAGTCCGTATTTGGATACAAGCCTCTTAGGAAGCCGAATCCCTTGAGAGTTGCCAATCTTTATAAGTTTTGCGTGTTCACTCATGATTTCACCGTATTGTGATCTATACTGCCAAAAAGTATATACTGTAATTACTTATAGTCAAGTGTGGTAGCTTAAGCCTTAGCAAAAAAAGAGGGACACTTTAACCTATTGATGTTCCTTGAGTTAAAAATGAAACCCCACCCATTCATCTATCAAAGCGGCTCAAACAATGCTTCCAAAGACTCAGCATCTGGTAATTTACCTTTACCTGCACCATCAAATAACCCCTCTGCGAGTTTACGCTTACTCTCCTGCATAACTTGAATTCGCGCTTCTACAGTGTCCTCTGTTA
>JAOTSL010000263.1 GCA_029864945.1 Gammaproteobacteria bacterium | reverse complement strand
CTTTCAATTGAATTGACTTTGATTCCAAAATATATTTTTTCATTTTATTTCTAGCTTTTTTAAATATGCTAGAGTTCTTATACTTTGATTCATTATTTTTAGCGCACCACGTAGTTGTCAATGAATCTAGTGCCGAATTTGCATAAGAAGCTACAGCAATTAAATCTGTACAAGTATATAATTGCATAATATTGTAAATTGGAGCGCCTGCTTTACTAGCTTGAATTGCCGCCATTGAATTCCAAAAGTCTTGATAAATTGAAAAATAATTGGAGTTAACTACACCGTTACTGTATTTAGTTGTGGGAAAATTTTCTAGGTCGGACTCTTCGTATACACGTCAGGGCAATCGCCCTTCGATAGCAGCAACATCGAGCATGATCAAATCATTTTCGACTCAATTGACCAACCAATACTGAGACAATTCGACTAATCTTTGACAAGATACAACTAAAATAATTATTATTCATATTTTAAAGTAGAATCACAGGGAAGTTGCATGTCAGTAGCGTTAGTAAGTTCAATTGAGAATAATTTTTCAAATATGGAAGATCCCAGAAAAGAAACGAAAAACAAAAATCATAATTTTGTAGATATTTTGGTTATAGCTATGTGCGGAGCAATTTGTGGTGCAAATCATTGGACAAGTATTGCAGCCTATGGTCGTGCTAAAGAAGATTGGTTTCGTACATTCTTAGCGTTACCAGAGGGTATACCATCACACGACACATTCAATGATGTGTTTACTAAGATAAATGCCGAACAATTCGAAAAATGCTTTATTGAGTGGGTTGCTTCAATCACACACTTGCTTCCCGGCGAAGTAATCTCAATAGATGGTAAAACATTACGTCGCTCTCATGACAAAGGGAACGGAAAAAAATCTATTCATATGGTCAGCGCTTGGTCAACAAACAATGAGATAGTTCTGGGTCAATTTAAAACAGAAGAAAAATCAAATGAAATTACCGCTATACCAATACTTCTCGAAACGCTATCAATTGAAAAGTGTTTGGTAACAATTGATGCAATGGGCTGCCAAAAGAGAATTGCAGAGACAATCCTCGAGAAAGGCGCAGATTACTTGCTTGCTGTTAAGGAAAATCAACCTAATCTTTATGCCGCCATTAATGAACTATTCTTTGAATCAAACGATGCCACATTTGACCTGCATTTTCACGATTTTTCAGAAAAGACAAATAAAGGCCACGGTCGCTTAGAGACCAGGCGTTGCTGGGTGTTCACAAATCTAGATAAATTGAATTTCGATGTCAGTGTTTGGAGAGGATTGTCAGCATTTATCATCATTGAATCAGAACGAACACTAAATGGGATCACTACTACAGAGCATCGATTATATATCACGAGTGAAAAGAATAAATCTGCTTCTGACTTTATAAAAGCAACACGAGATCATTGGCACGTTGAAAACAAATTGCATTGGGTACTTGACGTTGCTTTTCGCGAAGACGAATCACGGCTTAGAAAGGGAGATGGTGCAGAAAATTTTTCAATATTGAGGCGAATTTCACTCAATCTTCTGAAAAAAGAAAAAACGGATAAAACAGGAATTGAAACAAAAAGGCTCCGCGCAGGTTGGGATAATAAATACCTTATGAAGGTGGTTTCTGGAATGTCAGCATAGAGCGATTGCCCTGGTATACACGTCGCCCGGTTAAAAAGGATAGCATAACTAGAAGATCATAGAATTTAGAGCCGTTGGGTGTCTCAGGAAATAAAATCGATCCGGATATATCATATTTATCCCAATGGACAATTGCGGTTTCTACAAAACCACCAGAAACTTTATCATTTCTGACTATTACTCTCTCGATACTATTATTGTCAAATGTCTTATTTAACGATGATTTCCTATGAAGTTTCTTCAAATTTGAGCAATGATAATCAAAAATTTTTACTGTAAAAGGCCCGACTTTTAATTCAGTCGGTGCAGTTAGTCCATGATCAAAATTAAATATTTTTTTCATTTAACTCGTTCCATAATACTGACATTCGCAAAAATGACATTTACACATAACGCCGCGTTAAGGGACATTTTACAGCGTTTTTTTGTTGTGCGACATTAAGTGCACAACAAAAAAACGCTGTAAAAGGTCCCATTGAACGTATTGGTACGCCCAGCATGGGCATAAACTTATGAGGTGAAAGTCCTCTGTAGGAAGATCACCGTTATTAATCAATACGATTATTTAACGCTAACTACTAGCGAATGGCAAGCGCTAATCCGTGAGGAGCAGTCTGAGTATGAAAGGGGTCAAACCAATTTAATAACATCTAACTGATTCCTCACCAATTCTAACTCCTTTACTAAATAAAAATAACCTCACCCTGTCCTTTATTGTCCTTTGATTACATTAAATAGGATTGACCCCTTTTGATTTTTCTGACCCCTTTTTCTCCTCAGGGATTGTTGGGTTTCATTTACCCATAATTCTCGAACCGCCCATTGCGGATCCGCATGATGGGTGGTGTAGGGGCTGGGAGAGAAAAACTCCCGGCTACCCGATTTATGCCTGAATTTACCACCTAAACCCTTAAAGAGCTCATGTAAACAAACGGATAAGAAAATTGCAATATGGTGCTGGCGTTGTTTTTGCTATAATCATTAATATTCGTTATTATGTGATTAATTCACATTTAGGTCTGCATAATATGCAAAATATGCCGATAACCTCCATATAATGTGAAATTATCTCATTAGAACCAGAAAAGGACAAGATTAAGATGTTGCTGAGATTTACAGTTGAAAACTTTATGTCCTTTAAAGAAAGGACTGAATTATCCCTCATACCCAGCAAGGTTCGCAGACATCCTGAGCATATTGTTAGAGATAAAGGCAGTAATAATATTAGCGCACTAAAAGCCGCTGTAATCTACGGTGCAAATGCATCTGGTAAATCAAACTTGATCAAGGCTATGCACCATGTTCAACAAATGATCAATGTTGGTATGAAATCTGGGAAAAAACTTCCTCATCACCCTTTTCGGCTAAATAAAAATTGCCTTTTATCCCCATCCAGATTTGAGTTCGAAATTAAGGTTGGTAAATATAATTATGCATATGGTTTTTTGGCTGATAGTAAATCAGTACATGAAGAGTGGCTTTATAAAATCGATAGAGCTAGAGAATCTTTGGTTTTTAAAAGGGAGCTTGTCAATGGAAAATCCAAATTTGAATTTGGTGATATAAAATTTGAAAATGAAAAAGATGAGCTTTATTTGGAGTTCACTGCTAAAGGGACGCCAGAAAATAGACTTTTTTTGAAGGAATGTAATGAGAGAAATATTAATACGGAGCTCGTTTACCTCCAAGGAATTATTGATGTAAATAATTGGTTTGAAAATAAACTTACCATCGTATTTCCTCATTCAAAATACTCCGGATTAGAAATGGATATTCAAAAAAACAAAAAAACAAGTGAGATATTTTCAAAGATTTTGAATAGCTTTGACACAGGCATTAGTAAACTGTCTTTGCTTGAAGTTGACTATGAAACTGAGTTGGTGTGTATCCCTG
>JAOTSL010000080.1 GCA_029864945.1 Gammaproteobacteria bacterium | reverse complement strand
TTCATGAATTAATCGCTCGATAAATTGAGCAAAATCTTCTTCTTTACGTGTGTCGCCACAATCAGCATCAATTTTGCCGGTAGAAATATTCATGGCGGCAATCAGAGTCTGTGTACCATTCCGGATGTATTCAAACTCTCTGGCGACTGGCTTTCCTGCTGACATGGGGAGATCATCCGCTATCCGTTCAAGTGCCTGAATACCCGTCATCTCATCTGTGCTGAAGGCAATCTCCTTTTCCGTTTCGGGGATTCGATGGTAAATGTCACATATGTCGGCAATTCTTTCTTCTTTTTTCTCATCGGGCTTTGCGTTCAACCAGTAACGGCTTCGATGAGGTTGCAAATCTTTTTTTTAAAACGTGCCCAAGATAACTACTACTAATAGTATCTACAATTCCTTGCTTGACCACCTCGTTGGCCAATTCTTTATGGGTCCAATTTGTGATGGGAAGGCCATAGGAAGAAGGGGGTTCACACGCCAACGCTATAATGTTACACCATTGTTCCGCTGTAATCCGATCCGGTG
This sequence comes from Gammaproteobacteria bacterium, assembly GCA_029864945.1. Classification (GTDB taxonomy): domain Bacteria; phylum Pseudomonadota; class Gammaproteobacteria; order S012-40; family S012-40; genus CALZJE01. Next base: position 10,549 of record JAOTSL010000080.1, on the reverse strand, counting down.
CGCCTGAGCGTGGTGCATCACTTAGCCGCATTTTGACCGGCTCCATTGCCAGGTCTATCCACCGTTTCGTCCAACGTGTAATATCGCAAGGATTTATTCCAAGTTGCACTGCAATTTCGTGGTTGGTGTGACATTCTTCATTGGCTAAGAGAATAATTTTGGCTCGCCTGGCTTCATTTTGTGGTGTGCTGTGTCTGCGAATGATTTGTTCGAGCTCAGCTTTTTCACTACCTGTCAAATTTATCCGGTATTTTGGTGGTCTCATATTGAAATTACGGCATCCTTCATAACGGCTCAAAAGTAGTTGACACTTTTTTTATAAGCAATGCTGTCACTACACACCAGTGCATATCACTGAAGCCAGATTTTACCTTGTCAGTGTAAAAAATCCCTAACCGGATAGTTGAAACGACTTCTATGTTATATCAAGCAGCTGCTGCGGGAAAGAATTGAGGTTCTTTCTTCTCAACCAGTTCAAGCAGCAATTTGAACCAATCTTTAGTTTGTGGTTCACCCGTTAATATTTCAACAGGTGTTTTATTGACCCTCTTACCAGCAGTATAGCGCCGATTATTATGATAAAACATCATCAAGTTGAGAGCTTCTTGGTTCACCTGTCCTTTTGAATTATTCAAATATGGACGGATAATAGAATTAATGCACTCTACCAACGCTGAACTTTGCACGATTGTATCCAACTCTGTGTATACACGTTCTTTGATAATTTCAAAATCTTCCTGAAGATATCCTTCTGCAAAATTAAGACAAAATTCTTCCTTGTTTGCGCACCTATTCCTACGTTCCGCCTTTTTTGCCTTGATTTTGGCCTTATTCCATTGCCATGCTAAACAAAGAGACGACAGTATATTTTGATCGATTGGCAATTTATCTAGTTTCGCAACTACATTGCATGCGATGTCAAAGTAATTTAGTAAAGTTGGTATGATACGTATTATCTGCTCAACCGTTTTATTAATTTTTTTGTTCCCCAGTGCTTTTACCAGCTCAAGACCAGCATAAATATTATCTTCTGCCTGTTTACGATCTCGCAATATACCGTTACTGTGGAATGGTTTCAGTTCTGTGATAATGCAATGATAGAGATAAGTGAAGCTATCATAAACATCTACCGCCTTTTGAGCATTCTCCCGTGATAATTCATACTGTTTTGTTCGCTTGACTATAACTTTATCAGTTCGCGCAGAACCTATTTTTATTTCGCGATCATACTCCTCTGTAATAGTCTTATAAGCTGTTTTTTCAAGTCGTTCTATCCATAAACCAAGTCGATGAGCTATAGCATGAAAGGTGTCTGGTTGTCTCATGATACCTGAGAAAACCTCATCGTAAGCAGCGCATAGCCCTGTACCTTCGTCAGTAACAAGGTAAATTGCATCAAAACCATTATTTTCGAGACAAAGCCAATGTTTCTTCCACTCTTTAGCTCGTCTTTTATCTGCAAGTTCAATCTTTAATATCGCAGAACTAATCGGATCAACTGTTATTAGTATTGGTTGTCTGTCAGAAAATATTTCATCGCTCAAAAAAACAACCGGCTGTCTTTCATTTTCAACATTTAGAGTGTTTGGAACAAGTGAACCAAGTATATTTAGATAGTTACTAATAGTTCCTTGCGATGAAAATTGTAATCCAAGACGTTTCATTATGGCTACAATGCTACCAATACTGCATTTTCCTTCGAGTCGTAATGCTGCCATTACCTCAACAGCATTTCTTTTAATATCTGGATGTTTGGGGGGCATGGATGGCCCCATTAATTGCACAACAACTTTTTCGAAATTTGCCAGTTGATTATAAATAAATGTTCTTGAAATGTTAAAATATCGTGATAATGCCGTTATTGTACCCCAATGACCAAATACCTTTGCGCTATACGCTTCGAAAACGATCTGAAGCCTATCAAAAACTGATAAATCAGAGCGACGTATTATGTGACAATTAACTTGACCGGTTGACGACAACTATCTTGTCCGGTTCAACCTGGTATATTCCGACTCAAAAAAGAACTTTTTAAAAGGGAGGTTTTTGTGTCGGGAAAACCCATTAATCTAAAACAGGTCAAGTTATACATGAAAGAACGTAACAAAGGCAAAACGCAGGTAACAGCAGCTGCTAAGGCGGACATTTCGGAGCGGTCCGGTCGCCGTATAGAGCAAAACGAGTTGCAACTTGGCAACCGCAAACGACATTGGCGAACTCGGCTGGATCCATTTTTAGCAGTTTGGGAAAGTGAAATTGTCCCATTACTTAAAAACACGCCCAAACTTACCCCTATAACTCTTTTCGAAAAGCTCCAAAAGGACCATCCTGATGAATATCCAGACAGTAAGCTCCGTACTTTTCAACGGCGGGTGAAAGAGTGGAGAGCTTTACATGGGACAGATAAGGAGGTGATGTTTCGGTAGAACAATGAGGCTGGCCGAATGGGAATATCTGATTTCACAACGTTAAAAGCGGTGCTGATTACTATTTTGGGGCAACCATTTAAGCATATTCTGTATCATTTCCGTCTCGCTTACAGTGGCTGGTGCTCGGTAAAGGTTATCCATGGCGGTGAATCTTATGCAGCTCTTGCAGAAGGGCTTCAGGATGCACTTTGGCGTTTGGGTGGTACACCTCAGGAACATAGAAGCGATAGCCTTTCTGCTGGTTATCGGAATTTGACCAAGGCGGCTCGCGCAGATGTCACCCAGCGCTATCAACAATTCTGTAAACATTACGGCATGGAACCAACCCGTAACAATCGAGGAAAGGGTCACGAGAACGGCGTGATTGAATCACCCCATGGCCATTTAAAGAAACGGATTCATCAGGCTTTACTGCTTCGCGAATCCAATGATTTTGACTCCGTGGCGGCTTACGAGCAGTTTCTCAGTAACATTATCTATGATATTAATGGACGCAAACAAGATAAAATAGAGATAGAGCGTCAATATCTTCAACCATTACCATTGCAACGCACTGCTGACTATACAGAACAAGTGGTTCGGGTTAGTACCTCAAGCACGATTCAGGTCAAACGTGTTTTATATACAGTACCTTCAAGGCTGATCGGAGAATCTCTTCGAGCCCATATCTACGATAATCGGCTTGATCTTTATCTTGGGGCGACCCATACGGTTAGATTGCCACGCACTTTTGCCTCTGATCATAAACACAGGGCTCGTCAGGTGGACTATCGACATGTAATTGCAAGCCTTGAACGTAAGCCACAGGCCTTTCGATATCCTCAGATTAGGGATGATCTCTTGCCCAATGAGACATATGCCGCTGTGTGGACCTGGTTGGATAAAGAAATGGAGGCCCGCAAGGCTTGTAAGGCAATAGTGGGCATCTTGGCATTAGCTCACAGAGCCGATTGCGAAAAACAGTTAGGGGATTACCTCCAGACCCTTATGAGTAAGCAGGAACTCCCAAGCCTGTATGCGTTGCAACAGAGGTTTGAGAAAAGGGAAGCAAATATTCCGACCGTCAAGGTCAAACAGCCGCCTGCGGCAAGCTATAATGTTCTACTTTCAAGCTCACAGGAGGCGCACTGATGGCACATCGCGCAACCTTACCAGTCTTATTGAAGCAATTAAAATTATCTGCCATGGCTGTTCATTGGGAAAGTTACCTCGATCAAGTTGCAAAAAGAGGTTGGGATCCAGCTCAATATCTTGCAGCGCTATGTGAAGAGGAAGTAAATCAACGCTACAGTCGTCGTATAGCACGTTTTTACAAAGAATCTAAATTACCGGTTGGGAAGACATTATCGTCATTTGATTTTTCCCACCTTCCTAACCTTGAAGCCGGGAAGATAGGTGCCTTAGCTTCAGATACAAGTTGGGTTACTAGATCAAAGAATTTACTATTTTTTGGGCCGAGCGGTACAGGTAAAACCCATTTGGCAGCGGCCATATGCAACGGTCTCATTGAGCAAGGGGTAAGAGTTCGCTATTTCCAAGCCACTGCCCTTGTTCAAGAGCTACAACGCGCCCGTAATGAGTTACAGCTAGAAAAGTTCTTTGTTAAACTAGATAAATATGCGGTTATCGTTTTGGACGATATTGGTTATGTCAAAAAAAGCGAAGCTGAAACCCACGCTCTTTTGGAACTAATCGCCAATCGATACGAATCTGGATCCATGGTTATAACGGCAAATCAGCCTTTCAGTGACTGGGACCAGATATTTTCGGATACAACAATGACAGTGGCCTCCATTGATCGGCTCGTACATCACGCAATTATCGTAGAGATACAGGCCGATAGCTTTAGAAAGAAACAAGCAGTGAATCGTAATCGGGGATAGTTGACGCCTCCTGATCTTTTAGCGTCAATTACCAATATTAACAATAAAGATTATCTGTTAAAGCAATAAGCTCCCCCACCTTCTGGAGTGCAGGTTTAAAACAACTAATATTCTACAGGCACGACGACAATTACAACCTAACTGTGTAAAGGCAAATTTGATTTGCATGATAACAGGCATCGGTCATAACCATCTTACGGTAAAACATAAAAGAGTTAATTAGTTATAAATTAACCACAGGGGAACTATCTACCGCGCTATCGCTTGGTGCATCATAAAAAGTTGTCATTTTCCGAATGCTTCGCTTTCGGAAAATGACAACTTTTTATGATGGTATTCAACCATGTTCGCCATGGGGGCAATTAGCATAAACTTGGCGACAATTACCGATGTCAACTAACCGAAATCTAATTGTCGCTAATTCAATAAATAACAAAAAATCAGGAGGGAATAACTTAAGAAATAAGGTAAACGATGACCGGACGAGTTAATTGTCGCGAATCGGACAAAGTAATTGACATTTGATAAAAACAGAGCAAGTGGTTTTAGCAATCATGAGGCATTTTCTGACTTGATTTTTTTAACCGTTGGAGACCTCGATATTCCTGGTCAGATTCCGGCAAAATTCCATGCACTCTAAAATTGCACTCAAGGGCTCTATACATGGGGACTTGGGGCTTAAGGCAGTTTGGGAAACTCGGATATAGCCATATTTTTAGGCAAAGTGTTAACTGGGACCTGAAGGATGACTTTTTTTTTGTACATTTCTTTTGAGGGCTCTAGGTATCATATTTTACCGTTTGAATTTAATGTTTAAGAAATACTCTTTTGATTACAAGTAATAACTCTTTACCAATTGAGCCAATCCCAGCTCCCTTTTCTCTAACTAGTCTCCACGTAGCGCGAAAAACACATGCACCGCTCGCTGCATTAAATTTTAAGTTTGGTGATCTGCACTGAATAAGAAATTCTAAATATTTGGCATCAACATTATTTAATAATAATTGGCCTTGATTATGGTAACGTTGAATGCGTACTAGTGCGGCATGATAGCTACGATGTAATGATTCCTTACTTGTTTTTGAGGTAATGCCTACACCAGTGCAATAAACAGGTCCTTCGCAGTCCATTATGACCAGCCTCTCAATGTGTTGAGTTAGCAATACATGATGCACAAAATCAGTCCAGAGTCCAAGGTCCCCTGAGTCACTTTCAAAAAGAGGCCATTTATCAAAAAGAGCGCGGCTTAAACCTACATGCCTAGTATGAAGTAGTCCGCGAAAAACGGAGCCAACTGGTGAATACCTATCTAATACATTTGAAACATTGCGATAGATTTTCTCTTTGCCATTCTTCCGACGAAGAACTGTATGTGGCAGTAAAATAAACCTTGATTTTATTGGGTTGAGATTCAATTGAATTAATTTTTTATTCATATTTTCAATAAGCTTTGGTTTATACCAGTCATCTCCAGAGAGAATGCTTATGATGTCACCAGTTGCCATTGGCGCAACCTTGTTGAGGTTCTCAAATATACCGAGATTTTTATTATTAAACACCAACTTAATAATTTCTGAAAATTTTGACTGGTATTCTTTTAGGATTTCTCGCGTTTTATCTGTAGAAAAATCATCACCAATGATTATCTCGTAAGGCTTAACTTGTTCATTGAGAATAGAATCAAGTGCTGTCCTTATGTATTTCTCTTGGTTGTAGCAAATCATAATAATACTGTGTTTAACTAGCATTTATACCTCTTTTAGATAACATATAAAAAAATATTTTTTTGGGAATATATCCGGGTTTCCCAAATGGCATTTTCTTCTAACCTAACAGTATGACAGAATATAGAAGGAAAAAATCCTGTGCAAAAAATCGCGAGTTTCTATACCTCAAAAACTGTAGTGCTTTTCGATCGTAGATTCCTTCAACCTCAAGCTCAAAAGCAACAGGGGCTTTAGACCCATATTTTTAGTGCAATACACCATTTGGGAAATCCAGATAGACCCATTTATACTATAGTTTTGTTGCATAATCGTTGAGAATGTTTATGATTAGGTCAATACACGTTTTGTCCAGCTGCGGACCGATGGGTAAGCTCAACACTTGGCTGGCTAGTCGTTCAGCAATCGGATACTGGCCTTTAAAGTACCCTGTTTTTGCATAGGCCTGTTGCAAATGTGGTGGAATAGGATAGTGAATGAGTGTACCAATGCCAGCTTTACCTAGTGTTTTCTGTATGGCATCACGTTGTGAACATTGAACCACATAGAGATGCCAGACTGGTTCAGCCCACGCAGGCACAGTAGGAAGCACTAAACCTGTTTCTGTCAGTGCAGCAGTGTAGTATGCGGCAATCTTTTTCCTCCTCGTATTCCATGTATCCAGCACCTTGAGCTTGACGCGCAATACAGCAGCTTGCACAGGGTCAAGCCGACTATTGTATCCCTGCAATTCATTAACATACTTAACTTTGGAGCCATAATTGCGCAGCACACGGATGCGGTCTGCCATGTCAGGATCGTTGGTGGTGACAGCGCCTGCGTCACCCAGCGCACCCAGGTTTTTACCAGGGTAGAAACTCCATGCCACGATGTCACCATGCGCCCCGATACGATTGCCTTTATAACGTGCGCCATGCGCTTGAGCTGCATCTTCCAAAACACGCAAGCCATACTTATTAGCAAGGACGGTGATGGGATCAAGGTCAGCCGGTTGACCGTACAAATGCACTGGAATAATAGCCTTGGTACGCGTTGTGATAGCAGCTTCAATCTGGCCAGGGTCAATGTTGTAGGTGGAATCAAATGGCTCAACTGGCACAGGGGTTGCTCCACATTGGCTGATTGCTAGCCATGTAGCGATGTAAGTATTAGTAGGTACAATAACTTCATCTCCTATGCCAATATCCATAGCGTGCAGGGCCAAATGTAATGCGTCCAGTCCGTTTGCTACTCCTACGCAATATTTGGTTTCGGTATAGGCGGCAAACTCATTCTCGTAGGATTCTACTTCGTTGCCGCAGATATACCGGCCGGAGCGCAGGGAAGCAAGAACAGCCGTTTCGATCTCTGCCTTTAGCTCCGAATAGGCGGCACCAAGATCAAGAAAGGGAACCTTCATTTTGAAGAGACCACCGATATAAATTCTTCATAATCGCGGTAATAGTCAGATGCTTCGTAAAGATTTGAGGCTAATACCATGCACACGGAACCAGAGGAAAAATTATCTAGATCACGCCACATCATAGGGCAGACGTACAGCCCTTGGTAAGAGCGGTTAAGGTGGAATTTTTTTTTATTGCGACCATCGTCCAGTTTGACATCGAAACTTCCTGACATGGCAATAATTAATTGATGGAGGGCCTTGTGGGCATGCCCGCCTCTATCTGCCCCTCCAGGGACATCATAGGTGTAATAGACCCGTCTAATATCAAAGGGAATGTGCCGCATTTCTTCAATAAAAGTCAAGTTGCCACGCGGATCGGAAATTTTAGGTAATTCAATAATTTTACATTTTTTTAAACTCATAGTTCTCACATAATCTCAGCTGGATTACCTATAACGACAGCATTGGTAGGCACATCTTTAGTTACCACAGCACCGGCACCAACCATCGCGCCACCGCCTATAACTACACCAGGCAAGATCGTTGCATTGGCACCAACAGAGGCTCCATATTTTATAATCGTCTGTAAATACTGTTCTGGATATTTCTTTGAACGGGGATATAAATCGTTTGCAAATGTGACATTTGGTCCGATAAATACATTATCCTTGACCCTCAATCCATCCCAAAGTTGCACGCCGTTCTTAATAGTAACGTTATCACCGATCACAACATCATTCTCGATAAACACCTGGGCACAAATGTTGCAATTTTTACCAATCTTTGCTTGAGGTAAAACTACACTAAATTGCCAGATGCGCGTTCCTTCTCCAATAGTTTGGCTTTGTACATCTGACATGGGATGAATATTTTTTAACATTAGACCACCTGTTCTTCCGATATTCGAAAAAGTTTATTTGCTATCACGAATGATAATGACGGATCGTGTTTTTCGTAAATGAAAAAGAACCTGCTTCAAAGTGCGTATTCGGTTATGTCTTTCAATATTAATCAGAAAGATCTCAGAAACTTTGTTTTTGATATATCAGCAGATCTTCAGCAGAGTCAACTTCGCCCCAAGAGAGTTCGTACGGAATAGCTTTTACGGTAATACGTCCTGCGTTAATGACTTTTTGTAATGTGCCGGTCATGTGCATTCGGTTGCATTCTTCAAGCGTCAAATCGGCACGTATCCGCAAGACTTCGGCCCAACCTTCCGGGGTAAGGCGCAAGAGTCCCATGTATTGTCCTTCTACCTCCTGCAACGATTTTGGTTTATAACCAATCTCTGCCAAGGTCTTGTCTTTATTCAAGCGGAAGGTTTCTGCATCAAGTAATGGGTCACCAAATCGTTTTTCCCAAAGTTTTAGCCAGTGTGGATCATAGGTGACAGCTAAACTTGCATCACTGGTATTAAGCAATTTTATTGCCGGTGGCTCATAAAAAATATCTGAGTAACTCACAATACACGGCTCAGCTAACAACCACTCCTTGGCGTAGGACAAGGATGACACCATATTTGTTTCCGCCCAGCGGGGATTGTGAAATTCAACCAGTCCACGATTTGTAAGTAATTTACGTTGGTAACCGGTGACTATGGCAATCTCGCTGATCCCGGCGTTACGAAGAGTTTTAAGTTGACGATCAAGCAACGTCTTGCCTCGCACCTTCACTAAACACTTAGGACGGTCATCGGTCAAAGCCTTCATACGGCTACCGCGTCCGGCAGCTAAAATAATAGCTTTCATGCAAACAACCTTTGCAAACGTTTAATATCAGCGACCTGAAAAGGTTTTTCTCGTTCTGGATGCCACATCCATCCCTCCCAATGTAGTTCTGAATGACGTATAGCCTCTATTTCACCATCTATGCTTATAGCAGAAACTTCAAAATCCAGCGGGCAATCCGATAATCCAAAATTGTGAAAACTATTCACTTCATGTACAAAATCACCTTGTAACTGGTGACGTGTACGCACATGATCTTTCACGGGTTTCAAAGGAACACCTGCAGACAATGCCATCATCTGCATTCCACGACAAACACCGAGTACTGGCACAGCACGTTCTCTCGCCCATTTTAATAAAGATTGTTCCGTTTCATCCCGAATGGGGGAAACACCAATATCGTCCCCCCCTGTAAGGATCAATCGGTTGATATCCCATTTTTCACAATAAATTTGGGCGACCTCTATCCCAAGATTCGGAATTGGCAGCCACGAAGCGGTTGGTAGCGCTACGCTCAATAAATTCGACCAATCATGAGCTAAAGCATCACGTGGCTCATAGTACCCTTGTGTTTCCAAGACCCTCATTGTGACACCTATACGCAGCCTGTTATTTTGCATATAAGGGCCTCAATATCTTTTCCGCGCAGTTGAGTTCGACACTTCTTGTGGTAACAACTCTCTGGTAAATTTGATCACCGCAGCCAATCGCTGCTGGCAAACCAAATTCAGCACAGCGCACGGCCATATGGGAATTCGCACCGCCAAAACGGGTAATCAATGCACATGGGGATTTAGTAAATATCCAGTCGAATCCTGGGTCTGCATTCTCAATACATACAATCATATTTTTAATATTGACACTTGTAGGCGTATTGGCTTCAAGTTGGATCACAGGACCTGAGGCTGATCCGATACCGACATAATTTGGTACGCTACGATTAAGGGTGGCAACATAAATATCGCGAACACCAAAGATGATATGACCAAGCCGAAATGCGTGTGCTGCCGACATGCTTCTGCGTGCAGATTCGATAATATCGAGATAATACCTGTCCACATCATCCATAACAGGTTGGTTAAGAAATTCAGAGATTACCGACCAATTTAAATAAGAGAGGTCATCGCGAGACATGCCATGATGTTCGCCCCAACGCACAACCATTGATAAGGCGTCTGAGAGTGTTTTGGTAAACACAAATTTTACATATTCGCGACCTTCAATTGCCTTGCGAGCATAATTGAAAAATTGCTCGACGCTCAATAAGTTGAGTGCCACCTCATTTAATAGCATCTCGATGGAAGCATGCTCATTATCGGTTAAGATGAACGGAGAAAGCTCAGCAGTAGGTAAGTTTGGCATGTCATTTTGAAAAAGGTCATCACGCTCGTCATATCTCAAA
>JAOTSL010000003.1 GCA_029864945.1 Gammaproteobacteria bacterium | reverse complement strand
TCCTTGTTTTGCTAAATCAAATTTATTTCATTGAGTTAAGACTCGACCCACTAATTAACGTCGTCAACAATAAGCCAATCTAACAGCTCAAAATTGGCAGGCGCGAAATCATGCCATTCAGTTTCATCAGTTATTGGGCCACCTTTTTTTGCAAACCACGAAAAATTCACGCTTTGAACATCGAGATCAATATCTTCGCTTGTAGCCTCGTTTACCTCAGATTCAAAATCTTTAATCTGCTCATTAGTTGGTTCGCCATTTTTCGTTATTGCGTCACGCTTTTCTTTTACAATAGAATCGAATTCAGATAACTCAAGATTTATCGCCTTGATAGCCTTGCCAATTTTAATGCCGTAAATTGCTCTGAATGGTATTTGTCTCATTGCGCCTAATGCATTTCTACTATTAATTAAATCAAGCATCTTAACTTTCATTATTACTTCCTCTTAATTCAGTGTGGTGACTTTTGCAAATGGTGGTATTTTTGTTTTAGCTTTCGGCGCTTTTCTTTTTGTCGCACCATCCACCATCATTTCGTGGATTGATTTCACGCGCTGCTTTACTAACTGCTTAATTTTAGCGTTACGAGCATTAGCGTTAAAGCCTTTGCCTTTGAATTCAGACGATTCGAGAATAAATGTTTTACCTACTGTACCGATTACATCATCGGTAATTTCAACGGTGACTTTGCATGTATCGTCATTATCGTTGTATTCTATTTCTAAGAAATTGTACTCTTTAAAAGCCATGATTATTCCTCTAATTATATTAAGCGATAAGCTCCATAGATAACCAAGTTGTCCCGGATGTAGCAAAAGTGTTTCTGGCTGAGGCTGCGGTATTCGTTTGGTATGCCTGAACTTTAAAATAATCACCAGCAACAACATCTAATTCCGCAGTCATAATCTGGACAGGTGCATTAGTCGACCCAGCACCTACGCCAGAATTAGTCCCGGTCGCAAAACCGGCGTAAGCGTATAATAATGCATTTTTATGTATAGCCAAGGTTACCGTTGTGTATTGGTCGAAAACCATATATATCTGTGCAGAAATCCTGACCTTAGTAACGCCGACTGGAACGGTCACCCTATCATTATTGGTAACATTGTCATGTATTGCATCGGTATCATACTCTTCCGCATCGAATATAAGGTATGTCGCTACTCCATGTGGGATGCTTTGCACCGCTGTTTTTTTGACTAAGGCTCCCTTGCCTATAAGTAGTTTCTTGTTATTAACATAAAGCCCATTGAGCGTGTTTAATGTGCCTATGCCTTGGTTAGTTAATCCCGCGCCTACTTCGACCGAACCGTCGCTTTCGATTCGCATTACTTCGGTGAAATTGACTGGCGTGTCCGCTGTCCCGCTAGATTTCGTTGACCACACGTGAGTGCCTGCTTGCTGCGCGTATACAGACGCCGCAGCGTTTGATATATATCTCCAATTGCCGTCGTTGTAAGTATTTTGTGCTATCCATAATGTACCCGAGCCACCTTCAGCTTGACTTGCCACTAACGCCGCGTTCCCACCAAGTTGCAAAGCTGAAAGTGTTCCATGTGTGTTTTCAAAAGTGCCTTTACCGATGCTTAAAACTTCCGCGCCGCTTGCTGATAAGCCCGATCGATGTAGTTCAATCCAAGTGATCGCTGCATCTGCTGTGCCGCTTATTGCTGCTGACCATACGTGAGTGCCTGCTTGCTGCGCGTAATAAGACGCCGCAGCGTTTGATATATACTTATCAGCACAGGTATTAGAGGATATACCAGTCGCAGAATTTACACTTTCGGCCTGTGTACCGTAAATAGCACCCATACCACCAATCTGCAATATTGAGAAAGCCGAACCCCAATTTTCAAAAGCGCCTTTACCGATGCTTAAAACTTCCGCGCCGCTTGCAGACAATCCAGCTTTCATTACTTCAGTGAAAGTGATTGCGGTATCTGCTGCAACGGCTGGCGCACTGTGCCAGCTAAAAACTCCGTTCAACGATTCAAACGACGTGGCTTCATCATTAACTATTGCTTTAAAGCCAGTATCATAATAAGCATTATTCAATATGCGCGTTATGTTTCCTGTCCCTTCAGTAGTAGCTGATAAAATAGAAGCAAGTCCGCCGACCTGAAGCGCAGTAAATCCAGCAACCCAATTCTCAATAGTACTCTTACCAATGCTTAAAACTTCAGCGCCGCTTGCTGATAAACCAGCTTTCATTATCGACCCGGCAGAAAACCCATTAATGAAATCCCATACACCACTAATGATTTCTGATGAAGATCCACTTAAATGATTGACATTAAACCTACTTGCTCCATAAGTTGCCTCTATATACTCTCCTGCGACAATGTAATTGGCGGACATAGCGGCACCATTTAAATACAAATTAACAATTCCAAGCCCTGCCACATTAATTGTTGCCGGCCCTGAGTTTGTTGTGTTCGCAATAAACCTAATCCGCATTCCGTCAAAATAAGCATCTGGGGATATTTGCAGTCCGATCACGCCCAATATGTATGCAGTAGCGGTTCCTGTATCAAGGTAATAGTCTCCTCCAGCCGAGTATATTGATACTGCTTTATGTGTTTGCTGATTATCTGCCGGGCTTAATGTTTGGCCTGACCCAATAATGAGGTTATTGTTTTCGTTATTGAATCCATTGAGATCAGCGTCTTCACATGCTGGCGTTGAACTATTTACAAATACTTTATTTGATGCTGACATAAATCACCTATGGTGCATTAACAAATGTTACGTTACTTAAAGCGTCTATTAAATCGGTTATCCAGCACACTAATGACGATTGATCTGCCGTTGGCGTAAATGGAACATCATACGGCGGGACGAATGCTACGATATTCGGGCCTGTAATCACTACGTTAAACGAGGTCGTTGAGTCGATCGTTATCACCATTCCGAATGCTGCGGCCAGACTAACAAAATCCTGCTCGGTTTGAAGATTAAAAGAGACCAGTTTAGTTAAAACCTGTTCTCGCCTTGTTTGGATGTCAGTACTTATATCAAAGCAGTCATCAGGGATGCCTACGAACCTCTCCCACTCAGATATATAATCCGTGGTTGTTCGGATGTCGTATTCAGATGATACTTGGTTTAATCTATCCTCGGCTTTCATTTCGAGATACGCGCAGCCCTCGACGAATTTACGAAGCGCTGAGTTTTTTATTTTCTTAGCGCCAAATAATCTATCGTTCGGCATGTAATCCGCGATACTATCCGCGTGATCAGATAATGAGTGGTCAGTTAAAAGCTTCAAAATGTCACCGTACCCATCACCGCTATACTGCCAGCAATTACAGTAAAATCGCCAGTTGTTGTTAATGTAAAGCTGGTTAATGCCGTGTTAGTATCTCGATCCACTGTGGTTACAATCGCGGAACGATAATCATCTTCTTTAAAATCCACTCCCTCGGTTTGCTTTTTCACAACTACCGAGAGGCTTCTTTCGATTGCGGCCCTCATTGTTGTTGTGTCAGGGGATATTGCGGTAAATGCAAAGTTGGCTGTCACTGCTACGGGAGCCGACACAATTAATGCCGAAGTATCGACCGTGGCCGGTAAAATCTCCTCGATCTTGGTTTTTGTTGTCGCTATTTCTGCCGCGTCTGGAATTATGCTTGCGTCGTTATCTCTCACAAAATAGACCGTAACTTGGCCTGCTGCCGGTGTTGCGCGCTTAACAAATACTCTCGTTACGCCTGTCACTTCTTTTGCTTTTGAGATTATGTCGGCGGCGTTAAAATGTGACACTGGCTTTTGAACTCGATCAAGTATTCTGTTGCGCCAGTCGGTTTTTGACTCTGCATCAGCGCCTTGAGTGATCGCCGAATAATCCGATCTTGCATCAGAATCCACGCCAGCAATCGGCGATGTAAATGTAAGCGCCTCACCTGCCCCTACGTTGACAGCCAAGCCATACCCTACCGACTCGACGGGGATATTTGCAAAAGTAACTCCCCCTAATATTGTACCTGTGGCTGGAGTAGTTGGCGTTGTCGTAATAGCGAAAGTAAAAGTATTAAGCCCTGTAACATTGATTGATTGCACGCCGTTGTATTCGGTTTCGACTGCGCCGGAAATTGTTACATTAATCTGTGATGATAAATTATGTACCGCCGAAGTGGTAGCGGTCACTACTGATCCGCTGCGAGTCATCGACATTATGGCTATTGACGATGTGAGTATGGTGCCTATTGCCGTAGTTAGATATTTATTCCCGGACGTGGATTGCAATTGAGATCCTAAAGCGATAACACTTGTAGCTGTTCCAGTGGCGACTACATTTCCGCTAGATATAGTGGCTTGGTTTTGCGGCACACCCCACCATGCGCCGAACACCGACAAAAATCTGTCGGACGTTGGAAGAAATAATTCTTTCTCGAATTCCTTTAGTTGGATGTAAAAATCCCAAACGCGAAGCGATAAAGAAGTTAATAAAGCGCCAATAAAACTGTTTTTAAGCCACGGATTAGTCTCTGGATTATGTCTTTGAAAGTCGGTTTTAGACGAATCGACAAGTTCTTTTTGATCTTTTGGGTATTGAATGCTCATGTTCCGGTTGCGCTCCACACGTCAAAATATCTTGCTTCTACTTTTGAATCACTCACGCTGGTTGTTATTTTTAGCTGAGGCCCGCCATTTATTACGGATATTTCCGCCAAATTATCTAATGCGTACCCGTCTTTTATTAGCCACTCTAAGCCAGTTGTGGCGGAATCTTTAACAGCGTTTAATACGTTATTTGTCACGCGGCCTTGGTCTAAGTGTATCCACATTTTTGACCCATTCTCGAATCCATTTTCATTGTAGAATAAATTGCCTATCCATCCCCTGCGCCTGATAGCGTCCGGCACTTCTGATTCACTTGCTCTTTGCTCGCAAAAAATCGACATTAATATTGCGGTGTCAAATCCTTCTGTCATTGCAAAATCACCGTCCGCGCCAAAGCTAATATCATACATCCCGTTTCTATCGGTCAATGCTATGTCGATTAAGTGGGTCATGCTATTGTTCCGGTAGTAGTGTCCGGTACGGTTGTTGCGCCAGTTCCGGTTGCTGGCGTTACTTGAACAGAAAGAGTTGGCAGTCCAGTTGTCGAGACTACCGCGTTAGTGGTCATGTGTGCGATGATAGCAGTCGATACCGATGTCCATACATCTGTCACACTCGCGTCATCTACCGCCAGTCCGTCAGTCACTAATTGAGCCTTGATTGCCGCGCCCATTGCTGCTGCGTTCATTGCCATATTATACGCCTTTTAACTTTGCTATTCGTGTTTTCAGTGCTGTAAACGTTGCCAAATTAATTGGCGGCTGCGGCCCCAATGATGTTGATGTTGTCATTGCCTCTATGCCTATCACAAATTCTTCCAGCCATGTTATTAACTCCTCATCGTTATTCTTAATAATAAATTTTCCGGACTGCGCGTCAATTTCAACATTTCCACTGTCGGCAAACTTCATTGATGATTTTGTTTTAAAGTTGCCTACTTGCACTTCGTATTCTACTAGACCCTTAAATCTCTCTGGCTGCTTGCTGAATATTACTACGTGATTATCTTCGTTTTGCACATTAAATAAAATTCCTAACGAATCAGCCGGAGGATTGGAGCAAACTCCGTAAACGTGCAATGACTCAGCATTTACAACCTTCCCCATATATTCAACTTGAGAAATATTGTAGTTTTCATCGTCCGTGCTAACTAATGTTTTCGCGCATCTAATCAAAATGAAAACGTTGCATCCTTTTCTATTTTTACAGGCTCAGAGATAAGGTTTTCATAAGTATCTTCTGGGGCAAACTCTAACGATGTGGTCGTTTCGTCACCCATTGAAAACGTGAGTTTTTTAATCAGCATTTTCACAGGCTTGTTAAATGAAAAATCATCATCTATATTAACCAAGTATCCTTTTTTCCAAACCATTCCATCTTGATTGTGATTCGCTACAGTAGCCCGATAGGTGATAGATCGAGACCTGTTTACCCTGGCCATCCAGTCTGCTCTTTTTTCGCAATCTTCATCGGTTGAAGATGTTTCGGCAACCACGCTCATTACTCTTGACGATCTTATTTCTTTATCAGAAACAATACCGTCATTGCTTGCTAGTTTTTTGGCCGATGTCTCGCCGGTAAAATTAAACCCGCTTGTATTTGATTGGGAGAATACTTGATACCTGTTAAATCTGTTAGCGTGAGAGCTTATAAAATTTGCTTTCTTGATGTTACCAGTTTCATCTTTGCTGTTTATAGATAGGCCGGAATCTTTTGTTTTGCCTTTCGATAAAACAATATCTCCATCTTCGTTAGATGATAATAGCACTTGTCTTTTCCGGCAATACTTACTAATTAATTCAAATGCATTGTCTCCGATATCGCCACTTATTTTATCAAACTTTTCAAATTTGTCAGTATTGGCATTATCAATTATTTTCAAAGTCGAGCTTATATCATCAAGGACGATCTGGATTGCATCTTTAAGCGTTACAGCTCCGGT
Organism: Gammaproteobacteria bacterium; assembly: GCA_029864945.1. Classification (GTDB taxonomy): domain Bacteria; phylum Pseudomonadota; class Gammaproteobacteria; order S012-40; family S012-40; genus CALZJE01. The sequence goes on along the minus strand of JAOTSL010000003.1, from coordinate 24,357 downwards.
TATTGTTACTTTGTTTCCGATAGTGGAGTCTATAACGTCCTGAGTTTTTGCCCTGCCGGAGAATGTTACGTTGTGACTGTCTTCGCTATAATCAATCTCGGCAGAATCAATATACCCTGTTATAAATTTCTCGCCATCCACCTTAACTATGCAGAGATCATCTACAGCCGCGCCTATTTTCTTGTGTGTCGTAAAGCTAAAAGATCCGGCGAACTCATCTATCGAATCGGATGCCTCGGCCTTTTTTACGTTGATGAATTCAGTTCCGTTTATCTCAAATGTGATCATGCTGTAACGACCTGTACGGAGCCTGACACGTCACTAATATCTATAACGGAGTTTACGTTAATCAATGTCTTTGTTTTGCTTGTGTCGCCGTAAAGTGAGAATGCAAGAACTTGAGCTGGCATTGGATTTATATCTATGTTTATTAACTGGCTTGATGTTAGCTTTTCTGAGAAGAAATACTTTTCCGCAATATCCCTTAATTCGTTTAATGCTCTCAGTGTAGATTTTGGTATATCAGAATCCGCTACAACAGACTGATACTGCAACTCTAGCCTATTTTGCACTTCCTCGATTTCAACTATTGACGAAAAATCTATTTCGGCAGCCGCCAGATACGCTCGACTTAACGCGCCGATTCTAATTAGTCTAGATAGTAGTTTTTCGTTCGTAATTATCTCTGCTTGCTCTTGAGTTATCGCGTTCCCTATATCTACAGATGCCGCAGAAGTAACCCCTGAATCGTTTCCGATCAAGTCTATTTTTGCCGCGCTTATAATTTCAGAAACACGGATAGAGTCCTTATTAAAATCATAAAGGATCTCTAATGTATTTAGTTTTGCAATACTTATATCTGAGTCAGAACTATCCAGGATGCTTGCCGTTTCAGCTTCGAGTAAAGACGTTTCGGTTTCAGCGGTCGCTATAATGCTTGCCTTTACCTCGTCCGTATTACCCAATATATCTTGTTGCTGTTGTGATAATGACGGAGATATATCAGGGGACGCTTCCTTTTTCTCGCTGTAAATATTTACTATTCTATCAAGCATTCCGTTTAAATCGTTCGCCATCCTGCTTGGCAAGTTGACGATATTAACAACGTCATTTTTTAGCTTTTGAACAGATGTAACCATATCTGATACGGTGTTAAATGCCTGCGAGTACATATCCGAGATTGATTCTATTTTATCCGCGACTTCGTTAACAAAATCAGTAGCGGCATTAATTGCGGCCAGACCTGAGTTAAAATAATCCTTAGCAACATCAAGCCCCAGCCTGTCGGATAATTCCTTTCCTTTATTTCTAATATCATCAAGAGTCGAAACTTTTTTAGATACGAACTTTTCAAGGCTTATCTGGAAATTTAATTGAAATGAAATCTCCCCCAGCTTTGTCATGTCGTCATCAACGATATAGGTTCCGCTTGAGACTGTGTGGTCGCCGTAAAACGGGTGAACCAAAACAGCTTCGCCTTTTTTATCAAGTGCGGCGATTAGTGCGTTCGCTTCTCGCCTGCTCGTGACCATTGCCGTTATACTGAATTTTCTAAGGTCTGGGCCAAGGTCTTCAATGTCTCGAAAGTCTGAGTTAACGAACTCATGGACAGCTAAACGCCTCCCGCCGGTCGTGGACGTGCGCTTGACCAGAAACGGAACGTCTCTGAATGATGCTGGGCGTGTGTCGGATAATGCACTCATGATGGATTAAGTCCTACATTCACATTGCCGCCAGTTGTCTTTGTTCCTACACTTCCAACTACGCCTTGCGGTGCATTTATGTTTACGTTTATGTCAGTTTTTGATTCGCTCTTGGCAAAACCATTTGCAGCAGACCCGCCGACAGTGGAAGGAGGGGGGACGGGATTCAAATCGAACATGCCTAGAAACTTTCCGCCGAAAGTAAGGGCGTCTATATCTTTTTGAATGTCGAATCGAATTCCTTTAAATTCCCAATTTCCTATTGCTTTAAGTAGCGTATAAGTGTCCTTTAGAGATATGACTAACCCCTTCGTGAGAGCTATAACAGGAGATATAGCCTCACCCACAATACTAAAACCCTCGGCTATCGTGATGACTTTCCCTGTCATTTCTTCTACGTCTTTAGTTGTTATGGATTCTACAAATTTAATTACACTGTCAATGCTTTTCGATATCTTCGGCTCCATCTTGTCAAACGAGACGATTATTTTTTCACTTATCGCTACGCCAAGTCCGCGCATTCTGGCCGATAGTGTTTTTAGCCTCTTATCTGATTGCTCTTGCGCCACGTTAGTGCCAGACAAGGTTCTTTCATATTGGGCCATGTACTTAATGTTATCAATTAAAGCAAATCCTACTTTTGAGTGCTCCTCACCAAATATCTCCGATGCAAATAATGCGCGTTGTGTTGATGTGGTTAGCGAATCAAGTTTGTCTTTTACTAATTGAAATGATTTCTCAATCCCCAGTTTTTTGAAGTCAATCCCCTTTCTTTGTAGTCTGGAAAGCATTGCATTCAGCGCCGTGCCTGCTTGAGACCCTTTAAATCCACCCCTTGCAGCCGTTTGGATTAATGCGTTCAATTGCTCAAACTGCAAGCCTGCATTTTTTGCGGCTCCGCCAGAAAGAAGGACAGCTTCGCCAGTTTGCCTTATTTCGGACGCGCCGAACTTTGCGCCAGCCGCCAATACATTCACAAACCTATTGGCTTGCGTTGCATTTTCCCCGAATATGTTTAAGCTTTGAGCGCCGATATTTGCAGCGTCGGCAAGGTCGATTCCAGCAGCATTCTTTAGTAGCAGCACTTGTTTGGTTGTTTCGATTAACGCGGGAAGGTTGTCGAGCAACTCAGGTTTTGCAGAAGCTACCAATTTAATCCCTTCCGCAACTTCGCTTTGAAATGTTTTTGTTGTTTTTGATAATTCGAGAGACTTGCCTTTAAGGAAGTCGAAATCTTTACCTGTGGCCCCAGTTATGGCGGACAAGTCTACCATCGTATCTTGGAATTTAGATCCGATAGAAAAGAATTCTGCCATACCAAAGCCAGCCCCAGCAAGAGCGCCAAATCCGATCAATCTATTTTTAAGAAAACCAACGCTTTTGCTTGCGCCCTTGCTAAACGCTGTCATTGCGCGGCTACTTAAATTGGCTTCTTTTGCTAGTCCTTTCTGCTGCTTACGAATACGCTTAATCGTGCCGCTCATATTATCAACGGCCTTATAAATATATTCGAGTGTATTGCTTCTGGACATTACTTTTTATTCCGCTCTCTGCTTATCCGCTCTGCATGACCAACGATATTGTAAATGCGATGAATCGACATATTTTCTATTTCGTTAAATGTTATCCCGCCCTTAAAAAATGCAACCAGATCGGCCTGAATTGTATCTAGGTTGTCTTGAAGCTCCTCAGAGCCAAGGTACTGATGAAAAAAGCCATGTATTTAGCCATAAGCCCCTCCTTATCTTCATCGGTTATCGCGTCCCACTGAAGTACGTTTATTTTTTTATCATTAACCATAACCGCACCCAGTAACGCCAGCCTTTCAAATTCGTCAAATACCTCTTCCATATTTACACGGCTAGACAATAGCATTTGCATTATTTGCGTATGAGTAACTTTTTCATCTTCTTTGTCGTCGTCAGTCTCGTCGTCTTTTTCTCTAGACTCTATAATACTTGCGTATAACTCCGCTTGCTGAACTTGTGCGGTCGTGAAAAGCTGCTGAAGCTTATATGTTTTGCGAATAAACTTTTTCTTAGGGCACATCAAAGTAACTACCATGCAATCATCAAGATCGCCGCCGTTAGATACCTTGATCGGTGATTCTAGATATACATCTTGGTCATCCATACTTATACCGCCGGTTTAGATTCAAATTCTACTTCAAAATCTTGGTCAGCGCCTAGCGCCTTCTCCAGGTCACTCACGATGATGGCGCTTTGAAACGATCTAGCGAATCCGCCGCGATCTGATATTTCAATCGTATTCGCTTCTTTGTTTCGCTGCCACGTTCGACTTTTCTCAACTGCATCAGATGTTGTCAATACAGTAAAAGAGACCATGCCTCGCTGAGTCTCCACGTCCTCGGTTATAACTTGAGTAACCGCTCCGCCACCGGTTGATTGCGTTCTCACATTGCGATCACCTTGACCCTCTTTAAATTTTAGTGAGTTGGGCTTTATTGCCACAACATCGCCGTTAACTACTACTGTTGGACTTGCTAAAGCTACCATGATTAACCCTCTGTGCTAAATGAGATTTGATGAGTTGCAACTATCGTTCTAAATTGAGTGACTATTGGTATTTTTTGATTGATAGTGGCCTTCCCTAACGATGTATCTATCGCAATAACCAAGTTGTCATTGTAATATTTTTGAGCTGCCGAGCCTGCTTCAGTCAGCACATAACCAGTGTCAGAAAGAGTATCATAAAGACCGTTGCCGAATGCTCGAATAGTTCCCTCGTTTGCCATCGAGTGACCTTCTTTTAAATCGCCATTCGTTAGTCGGCTCATTCCAAAACGGGCTTTCATGTTGTTCTGGAAAAACTCTCTGCTTGCAGATGATGTGTCGACGTAGTTTAAATACTTAAACGATATATCCGTGTTACCTGCTGAGTCAGTCTTATATGTTGTTACCTGTTCGCCTGAGATTACTGTATTTCCTGCTGTGTTATTTCCTATGGTCGATACGCCCGCCGCAACAAGACCTTCTATCTCGGTTTGATTAAATCCTTTCCCGGCCGGAATTAAAGGCAGGTAAGGGAATGGCGTATTAAAATATGGGAAGCTTGCCATGTGCGGGCCGCCAAAAGAATCTTTAGCTCCACCGGTTGAGATAACATACTGACTTACATTTGCATCCTGAGTTAATCGCATTGATCTAATTGCCGCTAACGATGCAGACACTACAATGCCAAGCTCTAGCATTGATGACCCTTTGTAATCAGCGTCCGTAACAACAGAGAATCCTTCGATTACCATTGACTGACTGTTTTCAGACGTTGCCGCAGATACTAAATTTGAATAAGTGTCTGTTTTCGTCATTATCGCAACGCCATCAAGGATTTGATTGCCTGCGTTAAATCTCGGATCAAGGAAAGCTTTTATTTCAGCCAATCCGTAAGAGTCTGGCCAGATTACAGTCTGGTATCGGTTATCTCCAACAATATCAAATAAGCCGGTCAGTGCCGGGTTAGTTGCGCCACCAGAAAAGCCAGATGTTAAGGCCACTGTAAGCCCTGCCACCGTGCCGCTAATCTTTACAGTAATATCGTTACCTTCTGTGCCCACGTTTGCCGCTGTGAGCGTCACAACTCCAACCGCGTTAACTGCCGTACATGGTACTCGTGTATCTGCGGTGATTGCTGCTGCTAATGAGTCCCCGGCAAGTGTTGGTGTGTCTGCATCTGCGATAGCGTAAGTTATCGTGTGATTAGTTGATGACCCGATCTCAATGGTTAGCGTTCCGGCCGCTGTAGCCGCATTAGTAAATGTAATTACACTTGTTGCTGCGGTGCCTGCTGCGTCGGTCAAAGCTATCACATCGAGCTGAGATACTTTATTGATCTTCCTGAACGTTCTGGCTGCTTGCGCGGCCATTGATCTAGCGCCTAGCAATGAGTCAATGTCGTTGTTGGCAGTGCTTACACTTTCGCTTAACGCGCCTGATACCGCAGATCCTGCCGCCGTCTTTTGAGCGACTAGCAGAACTTTTTGAGCGCTATTTGATGCTGTAGTTTGAGCCGGAACAATATTATATTGTGTATCGGGCTGAATGATTACTGAGTTACCGGCCATTATTTACCATCCTTATTTACTTTTTTTTGCGTCACAATCTCAATGCAGTTATCAATCCTGGAATCTTTGAATCGTCTGCGCCAAAATTCATCGAGAGGAATACTGCCGTTAAACTCTAGGTTAAACTCATCGCCTGCTTTTTTGCCTCCGATATCTGCGTTTACTTTTACTCGTTTCATCATAATGTTAGCCGTCCAGATTTACGTTAGCGTTAGTAATCATATTGTCAAAATCATTTAATGTATTTATATCTATGTCTCTAAACGCGACACTCTCATCAAGATCCGCTGTATCAGCAAGGCTTAAATCTCGTATTGCCTGGAACTCGAAAGCGTGAATATAAACAGACCCACTATATGCGTGAAACCCGTGTCCTAAAGGAGAGATCCCGGCCCATCTTTCTTCTGTTAGCCCGGACGGGAGCTTTACCCCGACCAGCGACTTGTAGACAAATGGCGCTATATCTTCGATTTGATCGTATGCGACACGGCCCGCTATATCCTTCGACGGAACAAAAATATAAACACTAAAGTTTTCGATCTCTCTTATTTGCACCGATACGCCAGCGGTTATGTTTACAGTGGCATCGTTCTGCACCTTTGAATCCCTGCTAATCGTCGATGGCTGAGGAACGACAAAACAGTATACTTTATCTATATCTTGCTCTGTGTATGCGCTAATCAAACGGTCATAAGTAACGCCGCCCGATATCCTGATATTGCTTTTAGAAAACCCAGTAGACGATCCGAAAGGCGTTTGTGTTATTGGGTATGTAAAAACAGTCGGACTAACTGTGGTTACTTGATACCGTCCGTTATAACCTAATATATCCTCATTTAAAAACATCGAACCTGTGGCCGGTGTAACTGGGTCATTAGTCACGGCGCATGTAAATGCTTTCCTTGTTGGGACGCTTAGAAGTGCTTTATCACCATTATAATCTGATTGATCTGCGCCACCGATATTAACACTGGGATGGTATCCAAACGTTAGGTCGTGATTCGTAACCGTCGTTACTGTTGCAATATTTCCCGCCCGAGTTATTGACGCTATTTGAGTCGGGAAAACTGCATCTGTTATCGTCGTGTAATCGCCGGTCGCTAGTCCGTGAGCCGTTGCGCTCGTGGCCGTAACTGTTCCGGCAGAATAAGCAAGATTCACCGCTAAATTATCAGTAAACAAGTCGGTATACTTTGGCAGTACGACTGCAAGTTGTGAAATTATGTGCGACAACTTCATTCTGTAATCGTCTCAAGTATGCCGTCGTTAAAAATAGTCTCAGCTTGATTATCAAAGTGATTAGCGGTTGCCGACAAAAACGGTCTAGGCTTTATTCTTCTGGTTCCGCCATCCAGCCAATTGCCGTAAGGCACGCCGCCATTCGCTTGCTTTTTTGGGCCGCTTTCGTCGCCACGGGTTGCGAATACCATTTCATTGCCGTAAATATTATATCCAATACTTCGAGCAAGGCTTCCGGTTAGATTTGCTGGCGCTTGGCCCGGCGCTGATGCTCTGTGCATCCTCTTTCTGCCTTTTATGCGATAAAGTCTACCCGTTTTCGGGCCTTTTCTAATCAGCTTCCTCGAATGAATAACTTCTAAATTGCCAAGTCTGTGAAATCCACGACGAACACCACGGGCTGCATTTTCAGGCGCATTCCGTATCTGTAATTCTATCGCTTGATTGTTTCGCCCTTGCGTTATCATGCAAAATTCACCGGATTGTTAGATGGCCCGCGCTCGTATGCGGGCAGTTTTAAATATTCGTCTCGCTCATCAAAGTTTTCAGTAGCTACAATATTAAAATTTTTGCTCTTGTATTTAATCCATGTTTCAGAAGTAACGGTTTCATCGTAACGGATATAGAAATTGTGAGTGATAACTCGCTCTATATTTGTTCCGTCGAACATTGTTTTCCCGTTCACGGTTTCAACTTTCGCATCAACATCGACCGGCTTATCCGTAAATGTCTCCGAAAAATCAACCGTATCACTAAGTCCTTTGATTGATCGTCCTTGTAGCGTAATTCTACGATTTAAATCACCTATTGAGATTTTGCGCTTATTGCATTTTCGGCAAGTGCTCATACTCGCGGAATCCGGTAGTAAGTATAATCATTCATCGCGCCCGATAATCTAGCCGCTTCGCCTACGTCACAATCCCCTCGGTTAAAATACATATATGACACATGTTTTTTTATTGCTGATTCTATTACTGATTGATCCATTGATACGGTGGTTGCAAACTCTATTTCAATTGCCTGCTCTCGTATATCGGTATCAGTCGGCCAACTAGCGCCGTCAATCAATAATATTTCCGAATTCGATGCATTGTTTTTTAAATAATAATCGGCGCTTGAAACGGTTGTGAGCACGTTTGAAACCAAGTGCTTAATTGTTGTTACTGTATCTACTGTCATTCTTGATAAATGGATTCTGCTTGAGAATGTATCTATCAACAATTTCCAGCTTTTAATCGAGAAATCACGCCCAGTATAGCCTTCGCCGTACCGGACGCAATTATCAATCATACTTCCAATTAACGTATCATCATTACTAGAGGTTATCTTCATGTACGATTTCATTTCTGAGGTTGTGACTGGAGATTGGCCCTTTGATAACTCGATATACATTATCTGCGCTCTGCTCTTTTCTTATCTTTTACGTGTGGAGCGTCCTGTTTTTTCTCAACTTCAGTCGTTGATTTTTCAGGCTTAAGCTCATACGCGCCAGCATTAGACAAAAGCTTAAACGCATCATCGGTGATTTCATAAATTGTTTTATCCACATCCTCTGGATTAACTCTAAATGCTTTTCCGACTGGAGGCGCATCGCTAAACGGGCCTCCAGATTTTCTAAACTTAACTTTCATCTTACTGAGCTACCGGGGCAGTGTCAGGGTGGCCAAGAACAGCTACCGCGCTAAACATATTAACGCCGGTTGTTACTGCTGTTGATACTACCGACAACCTAACGTACCGTTTTTTTGAGATGCAGCCAACTCGCTTGGCCGTGTTATCATCGGTAAGAGCAAACCCGGTTAGTGCGCCAAGTAACAGCGTCGCACTAACATCAGCAGCATCAGACAATCCTGAGTCATCGCCATCTTCAATTTTAAAAGCGTAAGCCCCGTCCGTAATGGTTCCGGCTATCGCTATAAATTCAATAGACCCATACCCATGTGTATCAATGATAGCGCCGACTGTGGTAGTGTTAGAGTTAATCAGAGCCGGAGTCATTGCAACCCGTTCGTCAATATTACTATGTAGATCGTATTCCATTATTATTACGCCTTCACTGTAATTGTTTTAAGAGCTTCAGCTATACGGACTTGGCCGTTTAACCACCGATGAATAGTAAACTCAACAACTGCATCGCGCTTGCGTGTAAAGTCATCACGAATGATACTTACTCCAGTACGATCAATAATTGTGTATCCTCGAAGAAAGTCTCCATAAGCCACAGCCTTGTTACCAACCGCAATATCCGGCATATCCTGAGCAATCATGTAATTTGCCCCGGCGATAGTATTTGCAGCCGCGCCATTTAAGCCCGGAGCAAAAAGAAAGTTGCCATCCGTTGATTTCTTGGTTCGCAATACCGCAAGAGTCCGCCGATTAAGTGCATACATGCCATTGTATGGGCCTTTAAGTTCGCCTTGAATCAAAATGAAGTCATCAGCATCAATTGTTCCTGATGTGGTTGACGTGAGTCCAGTAACCGCCGCATCAACTAGAAATCCTTTTGGCCCTTTAGCTGCCGCATTAAGCACAAAAGCCGTGCCTTCAGCTACTCCAAAAGCTTCTGAAGCGTCCGAGAATATATCAGACTCCATTTCGAACTGATCATTCATTAGCTGATCAAGCGTTACCGGAACAGTAACAGTTTGACGCCAAGTGTTCATGATATCTAAGCCATAAGCACTTGCGCTATCGCTGCCGGTCTGAGCCTCGCCTTCCCATGTCGCAGTTAGTAAGCTGTTTCGCCTAACCATTCTGAACTGCTTTTCAGATACGCTTCTGACTCGGGCAAAGTTTCGGATAGGGCTAATCTCAGAAATATTTTTAATCATTTCTGGGTCTTGCTCTGTTCCTGTTCTGTATCCGCCGTCGCCATCGATATCAGTCCGCAATAAAGCCTTTTGCTCGTGATCCATTCTATCACCAAACTTCATAAAAGACTCAAGAGCCTTATACTCGCCGCCTTCCTTGTAGTTTTTCTTGTCGGTGGTTGATGAATGAGCTACGATTTTTTCAAGTCCATCAAGGCGATCTTGCATATCTTCGTTGGCTTTTCGCTCAAGACCAAGCTTCGCGGTAATATCTGCGTTTTTTGTTTCTTGAGAGTCTAGGAATTCGTTAATGCTATCGACTTTAGTTTTGTCGAGAGCGTCAAGATGTGAATAGTTCTTTGATTCTACGGTTGTCCGTAGTTCTGCAAGCGCGCTATGCACTTCGTGTAATGTTGGTTCTGGCATTGTTGTGCTCCATTAAATTTAAAATTTAACCGGCCATCGTCTCGATGACTTGCACAATAATAACGTCCCGCTATTACTGATGGTTTTCTGTGGTGTTAACTTATCGCTTTATTTAAGCTTTTTAATTCATTTAACAAATTACTAAAATCTTCTTTCTGCGATTCAGGTTCTTGCTTTATCGAAGATGCAATAATCTTTGCTGCTTTACCGCTAAACATTCCAGTCTCTTTTAATACGCGCTCAACCTCACGCGGCTTCATGTTTCTGGCTGTTTCAGCGTCTATAACAGATTTTACATTAAAAGGCGACTCAATACCCATTTTAGCGTAATATTTCTCAAATTCAACTATATATTGCTTTTGCTCGTTTTCTGGTAATTGCTTAACCATGTCGGCCGATGAAAATAACGCATCTTGGACAGCCTTTATTTCACTATCAACAACGTCGGCTATTAAAAATTTACCGATGTATGCAGACTCTTTTTTATCGTGATCTTCGATTCTGGCTTTCGCTTCGTCGTGATTAAAATCTAATTCGATTATTTCTAGTAAAGTATTCACTGATTTAACCTCTGTGATTTTTGCATTGGGGTTCATAGGCTCGTCTACGGCTGATCCTTCCCACACGATAGCCTCTTTGATAGTTCTTATTTTCTTGTCTTCGTTTTTTTCCGACACGACGATTGAAAAGCCTATGGAGAACTCTGTGATTACACCCTGTTTAGCTAAAGAGTAAAGCTCTTTGCCTTGCTGCACATCAAGGTTTATCTCCCCTTCGCCATACAAACCTACATCATCTTCCTTTACGCTCTCTATCGGGAATCCGCCAACGGTGCGCCCGTGATGATCTTTTAATCTGATCTGCCTATTGTCATTTTTTTTATGATCAGATATGGATTTTTTGAAAGCGCCTTTTACAAATTGATCCTTGTACCAATAATCGCCTCGATCTATATCCCATGTCGCAATATAGCCTTTGATGATACCTACCGGTATTCCGTTTCGATCATCCTGCTTAACTTCAAGTAGTGCGCCGCCAAACTGCTTGGTTTCAATGCTCATCGTTTTCTAATCCCTATAATATCGTTATCGCTGTACTCAGACCCGCATCTGCAATTGATTATATTTCCAAGTGATGCGCCTAATCCATCATCGCTCGGATACATCATGGATTCACCGCTAACAGTGAATGGCGAATTAGTATCGACCTCTTGTAAATCAGCGGTGACGTGATCAAATTCATTCTGTCCATATCTTCGCACCTTCTCATCGCCCTGAGTCCACCATGTTTTTTTTACGCCCAGATTGTTTCTGTTGCTAACTGCGAAATCAGGCTGGCCACCAGCTAATATAGATACCTCAGCGTGTTTCGCGGTTTCGGCTATTGTTTGCGTCTCTTGTGTCGCTATAGTGATACCTCTGTTCTTTAAATGCTGATTGAGCTTATTGCCTGCTACCACCCTTTCTTCGCGACGCGTAGTGTGTATGCCGTCCTGAGCCTGCGATACTCGGTAATCTATGGCAAACTTATCTGCCTCTGCTACATTTTTAGCGGTCGTGGCCTGTATGTGTCTGCGTTGTTTTGGCGCTCTCACCATGTAATATAGTGCTAATGCAGCCGCTATTTCTGCTAGCTCGCTATCATCCGGCTTTTGATCTTCGGGTAATCTATCGCCCATTTTCTTGGAGAATGTGCCACCAACTAACTCATAGTGATCTGTTAAAGCATCTTCGATTCGCTCGTCGTAATTGCCCAGGATCAGTGTATCATTTACAAAGTCAGTCGCTATCATTGCGCTAATTTCGTTAAATGTTTTATGTAAGCTCTTTTCAAGTTTGATTTTGTCTTGCAAGGACTTTAGGGCTTCATATCTACTCATCTGCGTTTAATTTCGCGTCGGTGGTAAATAGATCAGAGTCAACGGGTATCATGTTTGCCGGTTTTCTTATTACGTCACCAATCGATCCTATTTGCTCTCTGCCTAACATTGGTCGTAATTCGTTATCAGTTTCAAGGTTAAGCGCGACACGAGCCGCCAACTCTTCAAGCGTTCGAGCGGTTAATGCGGTTATTTTCTTTTTATCGTAGGTTATTTTTGCATTAAGAATGTCTAGATCATAGCGAGGGAGTAGTAATTGCGTTAATCCTGCAAACAAGCTGTCAGCCAATGGCAGCACAGCCCAATCGTATAAAGATGTAATCGCTTGCTTGTAGTTGTCTAAGGTTGCAGCGTCTACGGTCATTAGTGCGAGTGGCACATGATAGGTTTGGGCGCAAGCATTACGAGCTGATTCGTGAAGATTGAGGAAGTCCATATCTAAATTGGTTGCGCCGATGTTTTTAATATCCATTTTCGGGCCAGCGGTTACCCCTATCGCCTCACCTTGAGTCCCGCCGTATTGAGACCTGACTCGCGCTCTCGTATTCTCAAACATATCTTCGTCCATATCATCCTCGAAATGAAATACAAGGGATACGCGCCCGCCTTTTTCTAAAATGTTTATATTGTGATTATTGCCTAGTATGTGTTGTCTTGCTTCCTGAGATGCTGCTATCAGAGGAGAGTCGGCCCTCATTAGTGAGTTATTTTTTACCGAGTAGCCGCGTATGTGTTGCACTTCCTTTAATCCATCGGCGATAAATCTGACTCTGCTTTTGTCTGATACGCGATTATAAACGCCGGTTAGAGTTTGCCCGGTTACTTGATATGACTGAGGCGCACCGTCCACTCCCTGCACTGGGTTAGTATTAGTTGGAGATATTGCATACAGCTCTAGTGGCGGCCTGTTTGGGTTACCTACCGCGACAGGAAAGCACTCGCCGGTGACTAGCTTTTCAACTGCCAGCGCCTTGAATAATTGTTTTTTGGTAGAGAATGGGTTGGGTTGCTTCAGTCTATCCAATGCGGGGTGGATGTCTATTATTTCGCCGTTAATCTCAATAACAGGATCAATCGAGCTGAATGCCTCAGATATTAAATCAACGGGAATAAATACCGCGCTTGATGTTGAGTATATCCTTAGGGCCGATGCTGCTGTGGCCCCGGAGTAGCCAGCACTTAGAAATGACGATAACTCATCACTTATGTGTATCGTATGGCTTTTTGTTTCCGTGTTTTGCTGAACTTCTTTAGTTTTAAATGGCCACATATACTCATAATCAAAACGTTATGGTTGGAGTTATGAGTATAGCCTATATATTATGGTTATGCCAATTAACCTATATGTATTCGGTTTCCTGTTGGCTGCGGTGCGTTATTCATTATAAGCGCATCGGCTATGTTAGGGGATTCTTGCCCAGTTCGCTTTTTCATCTTCTTTTTATCCTCTACTTTCTTTTTGCTAGTTGCGTCTGACTTTTCCCACACCGGAGTAGATAGCTCCCTAGCCAATTTATTAAATATCCCATTATCTGCAATATCCACGCTTATCATATCTTCAGGGCTTATATCTCTCTCGCCTAATTTGATAAACCTAAACGTATTGTAAAACTTTTGAGCTGTTACCGCATGAGCTTGAGCTTTGGCGTTAGTGTATAAGTTGGCCCATGTTCGATTAGTGCCGTTTACTGTTTTTTTGCCATTAACCACCGGAGCGCCAGCGTCGAATGGGAATACTGGCGTTTTTAGTTTCTTCTCTTTTTTCCGGTCAGTGATGAATACGTCCACGCCATCACCTAGCCCGCCACACGTATCGAATGTAAACAACCCTGCCGCGTTATCAGTTGCCATATCAAACGCTCTATTTGATGCCTCCCTTAAATCATCCGACCTCACCCATTCGTCTATGTCTTTGACTATGTTCCCGTCCTGGTAAACCACGGCGTTACTGTCGCGCCCCTGACCTGCTGGGTCGTACGATACTTTTTTAATTCCCGACTGAACAAAGTCTTCGTGATGGCTGGCGAATCTTGCGGCCTTAATCCACTCCAGATCCATAATTACATCGCCTTCAGCGCCGGTTGGAAACCCCTCCCAAATATGACGATAGGTTCGCATAGGCTGAGTTTTTTTGCAGTGTAGTCGTTGTTTTTCGAGATACGAAGGAAAATATTTATTGTCGATGTAATTTACTTTGATGGATACGCAGTCGTCGGGCGGAGATATTACCCATCGCTGGTAAGTATCGTCTAGCTCGTTATCTGGGTTAAACAGGATTATAAATATAGGGTCAAGGCCGGACTTTGGTCGGATTGAAGGAAGTAGTTTCTCCCATGAGTCTTTTTGAATGTTCTCGGATTCCTCGCATAGTACAATATCTACGTTTGATATTGACTTGAGGTTCTTGATATTATTTTTGATGCCTTTGAATATAAGCTTTGATCCGTTGCGACCAACAATTGATGTTTTGGTCATGGTAAAAAAATGCTCTAGACCCCTAGAATATATCGCCTCTTCTATTTCGTCCTTAATTGATTCTTCGATGGAGATTTGAAATTCACGGGTTACTAATATCCTGACTGGCCTCAAACATGCCTCGACAATTACAGCATCGGCCCATGTCCATGTCTTAGCTCCGCCCCTTCCGCCGTAATCGACGTGATAAACAACTCCGGGCTTAAACACGGATCGCCTTGAAATTATCTCATTAGCGTTAGTTAAAAAGTGAGGGGCGAATACAGATTGAGGCTTCCAGATTAAGCTACTCATCGTCCTTTTTGTCTTCACCTGCTGTGATTTCGCTGAACGGGGTTAATTCTGCGGCCTGGCCCTCTGTCACTTCGCGTCTATCTTTTTGATCCAGGTATTGTTTTCCCATCCATATCAGCATTGCAACACTCCCGCTTTCGCAAGACTGCCATTGCTTCCTCCTAAGTGATATTTTGCCTTTTGCCGCCTTTTGCGAGTAATATTCCGAAAAACTAACCTTTTTCTCTTTTTTGACTCGATTATTGATAGTATCGTCCGTGCAATTAAACCATGACGCGATCTCTTTTTGAGTGCACTGCAAAGCACAGAGTTTATCAAACTCTTCCCAGTCTATTTTTATTTTTGGTCTTCCGCCTGCCATGCAAGCCTCTTATATTGTTTACATATTATACGCAGTATAGCTTATGGGTGATATAAGGCAAATATATGGCGATTTACCTTGTATTTATGAAATAATTTCACTACTATATAGGTATAGATCATACAGGTCTCAACCCTAATCATCATATTGGAGATATAAGCCATGGAAAACCAAGAAATCACTACATTAGTAGCGCGTATCACAACAGCTAAAAACGTGACTGCTAAATTAGTCGAAAAAACACGCGAATTTGCAGAATATGTGCAGAATGCAATGGAGGAAAACGGTGTTAAGAGCGTGTTAAATGGTAAGTATGAGTTGCAAACATTAAATGCAAGCGCCGGCAGTGATACGTCACTCTATGCACGAACTGAGAACGAATATGCTAGTTTTTACGTGTGTTTAGATAGTAGCAACTTAAGCTCAACAAATGAAAGTGTATTTTTGCGTGGTGATTTTAGCGCAAGGTATAACCTACCATCTCGATCCAATATCTTAGAGTTTATTGGTGATGCAAAAGCTATACTTATAGAGCTTGCAGATATGGACAAAATGCCTGAATTACCAGAGATCAAATAAGAGAGGGGAACTAAAATGAACATTTTAAACGTAGCAGAAGAAGAGTTCGGCATTGAGGTTGAAGCTGAAAGCAGCGGCATAACTGAGACATTTACTATCCAGCTATGTGACAATAAATTTCGCAGTGACTTAGGCTGCTGGATTACAACAAGTGATAGCGACGGTGATATTTGCTTCGACGACTACCCAGATTTTGACTTTGATAAAATAATAGAAGAGGCTGAAGAATGCAGTACTTCGTCATTTGCAGACAGATACACAGAAGAAAAAATTGAGTTTAATTGTGCAATTAACTCGTGCGTAGTTGTTATGCGGGAAGAAAAAGAGACTGGAGAAATAGAGTTGGTAATTGAAGATATTGGACATATTGGCAGCTATCAAACAAGGTATAGCGAGACTGGGCGCAAGTTCATCAGTAAGAGTGAAGCTATCGAGTACGCAAAACAATTTAGAACTGAAGATCATCAAGACTGCAAGGGTCTTTACGCATTTTTGGCGGCAATTCAGGAGATGTAAATGTCAATAACAGACAAGGTAAAATCAGAGGGGCTAAAAGGCGTCTCTGACGTAGCTAAAGAGATTGCAGAGCCTAATCAGCGAATGGATAGCGTTGTTAGGACGCTAAACAACTGGTTTAAAAATAAACCTAAACTATTCGACGCTTGCATAATGTACGCTAAATCTAAAAAGGGAATAAAATGAAACCGCTATTTATACCGCTAAAAACTCAATATTTTAATCAATTTAAAGCTGGCACAAAAACAACTGAGTATAGACTGTACGGGTCAAGATGGAATGATAAAACAATCGTATTAGGCAGAATGGCCACGCTTAGTCATGGGTACAGCGGCGCAAGATTGAGCGCGATTATCGTTAATCTGAGAAAGGTAAAAAACAAGTCGATCACAGACATCTACCCCAAAGGCGCGACATTGGCCGCAATAGATTTATCTTTTTCCTGATTTCCGATGTACTTAAAGCTCCACCATTTTACTTTTCGTCGAATGGTGGGCGACCTAGACGTGCCAATAGTCCCTGATAGCTTTGATGTTGTGAACCCTGTAGCTTTTAGTGTCCAGCAATCTGATTTTTTCATGGCTTTATATACAGGGATGCTGGAAAACTTGCCAAAAATATCATACTCGCCAGCTAATGATTTTGTTGTTTCGTTTATCATCATCATTCCCAGCCCAAAACCAACATAATCAGGATGAATTACAGTTCTATTGAAGTGTAATACTCTTTTCTTCCTCTTGTTCGTCCACGGAACGTATTCATTAAACGCCTGATAGCCTATCTGTAAGTCGCCTACAAATAACCCGAAATAAAAACCCAGCCCACTTGCGGAATTGTCGCTCAAATAATGATACTTGCTAAACATTTTCCATGACTTGCTGTTTTCGAGGCGCCTAACTTCAAATGATATTTTTTCTTTTCTGGTATAGCTTTGACAAAGTAACCTCCGATCATCATAGCTATTATCATTGCAGTCTATTATCCAGTCAGGATTAAGCCACTCGATTATATCGTAATGACATGAGACTAGCACTATTTTTTTGTTGAATGCTCTGGCAAACTTCTGAACGCTTTGGCTCATAGCCTTAGCAACTGTTCTGTCAACTACGGAGGTCCATTCATCGACTACTAGCACATCATCCATTTTAGACAATCTAATAGCAATCTCGGCCCTTGCTTTTTGTCCATTAGAAAGTGCGCCTACCGGCAATAACCAGCAAGGTATACTGCTAAGCCCAACGGATGATAATAGTTTCGCGCACTCGTCATAAGATAATGACTCATTTAGCTGATCTATAACCGGACTCGAATAATCCACGTCCGATGAATCAAAGTCATCCCCGTACGCCTCTCTTGCAAGCGTCGTTTTGCCAGACCCAGAAGCGCCGATGATAAGGCCAACATTGTAATTAGATGTTATGTCGGCCCTTACGTTTAATGAATGTGATAATTTTTTATCTGAATCAAGATCAACGCTGGCGGCGGCCTTTTTGCACCTAAAGCTAACTCCTTGCTCGCTTTTTAAATTCACGATATAGGTTTGCACTCATACCCCCTTCTTGTCATTTCGTTAAATACCTCCATTTGATCGTGCTCGGCATTAAACTCAATGATTAAAGCGAACCCTTCTTTGTCTTCCACGCTATCGCGCGGATCTTGCTCTTCGGGTATGTCGCCATCAATATCAATTAGCTCGGAATCGTCAAACCCAAGAAGATCAATATCAAAGTCCATTTCTTTCAGGTCTTCAATTTCAATCCGCAACATATCAAAATCCCACCCAGCATTTAAAGCCAGCTTATTATCTGCGATTACATACGCTTTCTTTTGTGCTTTTGTTAAATTGGATAGCTCTATTGTCGGGACTTCATCCATACCTAATTTTACGGCCGCTAATAGTCTGCCGTGACCGGCTATTATCCCGTTATCGGAGTCAATTAGCAGGGGATTGGTAAACCCAAATTCTTTGATGCTTGCGGCTATTTGGGCTACCTGTGCGTCGTCATGCGTCCTTGAGTTATTCGCATAAGGAATTAGATCGGATGTCTTTATGTTTTTTATTTTCATCGCATCCCCCTGACTATTTTTGGTTTTCCTGCCATGTTATACGCTCACATACTGAAGTTACAGGTTAATAAATTATATATAGTTGTCTGCTATTATTTTAATGCTTGTCGCTCTAGTTACTGTCCTGCCGCCAGATGTTACGCACGAGCAAACAATTACTGCCTCGGTATTTGCTGCGCCCGATGACACCCATACTTTAACGCTCGTGTTAGCATTAAAAAATACATCGGAGTCCATTGTCGCGCCGGTGACTGTTACAACTTTACTTGTTAGCGTCTCCCCTGCGTCGAGATAGTCCCCTCCATCGTTTGCGGTCGAGTTGGTGACTGGGGCAAAGTCGAAATCGTAATCCAGCACCTCGCTGACTCTCTTGTCATTATCCGCCATTATTTTGCGCCCTTGCTTGTTTTGATATAACTAACACTCTGGATTGATCGTGAATAGCGAAGGCTCGTGATTGCCTTGTAACTGCCAATATTCTGTTTTTTGGGGCGCTAGATATTACTGCTGCATCACCATTACCCCACGTCCAAAAAAAGAATTTAAACATAAATCACCTATGCCGGGTCTAATGATGATATTGGGTCGCCAGCGGTAGTTACTACCGTAGCCGTCCAGCTTGCCGTTACATCATCCTCTTTGGTTATCGTCATAACTCCGCCCGCAATGCTCACCTTATTTCTGTTTGCCCGTAACGATTGCCTTACCGTCCTCACTGTCGGGCTGCCTGAGTCTGCGCCTGTACTCATATCTCGATCAAGTATAGCATCAGCTATGGCGTTACGCTCTGTAACCGTTAAAACAGCCCCAGTTGATGTTATGGCCGTGTTTACTGCGTCAATTAATGCTTTAAGAGCGCCTAGTCCATCGGTGCCGTTACTTAAATCGGTTTGTATTGCGTCTATTGCGGTTTGTGCGGATGCAATAAGTGCGGGTATATCTGTTGTTGTGTCAGTTTGTATGATGTCGACTTGGTTAGCCATCTTGCCGGCCGTGGCCGCATCTAATTCCGACATTCTCGCCTCTGTGTTTATAAGTGCTGCTGCATCTAGTTTCGACTCGTTAGTGTCGCCTTGAGTTGTTAGCTCTGCAATCACTATGTCGGTCGCGTCTTGTTTGGCCTCTGTTGCTAGTCCTGATTGTATTTGCGATATACGATGGACGTGGCTTGCGACAATGACAACATCATCACCAGCAACTAAAGCAGTTGTGAAAGCTTCGTCAAAAGTGAACTCACCTGTTGTCCCATTGTACGTTGAGACAATCCTCCCCTGCCCAGCTTGCGCCGAACCATTGTAAGCAAATAAGCACTGATCCCGAAAGAAATTATCATCAAAACCAGTGATATTCGTTGTCACACTTGTTGTTGTGGGGACACCACTAACAGTTCCCTCTGCTGCTGTCCACGCACCAATTTCTCTAATCATCTTCCCTAGAGACTGGCCTGTATTATACTTAGCCTTACTTAGTACTTCATTGAAAATATCTGATATTAACTGTGCAGATGTTGCAGTCGCTGTTAACCCCATATTATCTCCAGCCTTAGCAGGAGCATAGTTAGGTTGCGAGGATGCTAAAGTTACACCATTAGTCCCAGTTAATATGTCTAAGTCAGCTTGAGCTACAGCGAGTGAGGAGGCTTGTGCTACAGCACCAGCAGAAAGATTATCAAGATAACCAGCGCGTATAGCTGAGAGCCTAGTTTCAAGCTCGTCTACATAGGCAATTATTGCTGCAAGTTGTGTTGAGTTCAGATCCACCTCAGACCTAATAGCTGCTGCTGTCGGTGGTGTAACAGTTAGTGTATAACCTGTCTTATCATTATTAGTTCCAACTGTGACAACACCTGTAGTTAACGCAATAGCTAGGTCAGCGAAGTTTGCAGGGAAGGCTTGTGTTAAAACATACCCTGTCTTCCCAATATTCCAATCACCTTTACCATCTAAGGCAGAAGCAGAAATTCCAGCTGGTGTAATCCAATTCGTAGGGATTGTGGGTAGGTTTGTTAACGCTGAAACCGTTGGTATTACTGCTCCAGTATGGGTTTCAGCCGACAGTACAACATTACCTGCTACTGCTGAAGCACTTGTAATTATAGTCTGACTTGCAGAGAAACAGGCTGCTTTAGACGCAATAATAGTAAATGACGTATAGTTCGTCTCAGCTTGCGTCGGGGTATAGTAAACAGTTCCTTCAGCACCATATACCGTAGTTCCGCCTCCTGTAGCCTCAGCACCTGCTTGCGGCCTAACGGTGATAACTACTGCTGAAGTTTGTATTGTACCATCAGCTATCAAGATTACTTGGCCTACTGCTATTCGCTCGGGACTTACTGCGTTGCGAGGATACATTTGCATAACTCCAATTATTTGTGATCTTCTTACTGCCAAATGTGGCCTGAATGTGCCGCCTGCTGCCGTCGGCAACTCACCTAGCGCATACTCGCCTATCGCTCTCCCGTCTAGCATTTATGGCCACACGGGAGTATTAACGACATCGTAGCTTTGCACATCCGCAGCGACGTTTATTAGATTAATAGCTGCTACTGCATCGACTCCAGCTTGATAAATATTCGTTGTAATTGTCATGTCAGCAGGTAGTTGGCGTGCTGCTGGAGCAATGCTTATAATAATGTCTTTGACTAATTTCAATTCATCGAAATTACTAATTGAGGGGTACACTATTTGAACTCTTGATAGTGCCTCAAGTTTTAATTCTTCGATTTTTATTTTTTTGTAGTCTGGTAATGCATCATATGTATCAATTATTACTTGTGCTTCTGCCTCGCGCTCGACCGGGTGTATTTTTACTGCACCATCTTCAGTAGTTTTTGTTATACCAACGTTACCCAGAGCTTCAATTAACCCATGCCCTTTTTCAAGCCAAGTAATCATGCGGCAAAACCTCCAATGGGCTGGTTTTCAGCTCTGTACGAAATCGTAGCTATAGCAGGCAAGGCAGCAACCGCAGGGGTTGGCGTGCCAAGAGTAAATAGTTGATTAAGATACACATCCGCACCATTTGCGTTTTTGCTCATCCACGTTTTTGTTGTTTTTGTGTAGTCCATAGACATCAATGCAATGGTACTGTCCTCAAATGCTAGACCTAAGAAAAAATAAGGCGGTAGTCGCTGCGCTGTAATCGGGCCTACAACATTATTGGCAAACGATTGAGTAACTAAACCCGTAGTTCCGCAATCAATATCGTCTGATTCGATCCAAGGGCTACCAACGGGAAACCCAGTGGTCATATCAACTCTGTATATTCCCATACGCATTACAGCGCCGACCGATGCTGTTTTTACATACACTGCCCATTTTGACATCGCACCTTGACAGTCATGGGCGAACGGCTGCAAATATAATTGCGTCGGTCTTGCTGTATATGAAGAGCTATAGCCAACTATCGTTTTTGATAGCAGCATTTCGTAATTTGTACCGGACGTTGCAATTATTGCAGGCGGAGCAAGTGTACCAGTTTCATTCATGCCACAAGACAAAATAGGCGCTGTCGTAAAGTTTATCGCCACTTGAGTTCCGGCGCTATTATCTAAAACAGTTTCTCGAACTAATGTTGCACTAGCTGATAGGTAACCAATACCCGTTTCCCATTCGTTATCTGTAGCATTTATTGCCCAGTACGCAAAACGACGGTGAAGGCCAAACGCAGTATTAAATGCATCAAAACCAGCAACAGCCCCAGCCGTTGCAAATGATCCTGCCCCTGTGGTTGCTGTAGTCTCTCTGACTCGATTAGCTAACATTAAATTTCCACCTTACAAATAGCAATTCCGCGATACCCAGCGGCATTAGTTACAAAATAGTAACCACGAGTACTGTCAGTAGCACTATACGATTTAATCAAAGTACTCTCGCACTCAACCCCGGTAACAACTCTATTGTTTGTCGGTACAAAATTAGCATCGCGCATTGGTCTAGATGTTCTTGAGCCGTTTTTAGCCACGGTTATTTTTGTACTGCTACAAGACTGAGATGCAGAAGGCGAGAACGGAACTGTTCTTATGTTCGATTTATTTGATTCAGTACCATCAAGCACAGCGGTAACGTAAAATGTATCCCCATCTTTTTTGTCAACGTCATACTGTAGGCTCGACTGGCCGGAGTAAATCACTAAATCATTCTGGTATACGTTATAAGTTACGTTTGGAGTTACGCTAGAATCAAACGAAATGACCGCTGGAGATGCTATCGCTGGGGGAATTGCGGAATAAGAAAATAGCGCAAGTATGAATAATATTAGCATCATAAATCACCTATGAATAATTTTACCTAATTATAGCCCATAGCTTATGGTTTTGCGAATAATGATAATGAAGTGGTTATTTTTGATGCATGGAACGAAAAATCCTCAATTAAGATGCTTTCCCGCTAATCTCTCGAATATTCTGGCCTAGTCGAGAGATACCCGATGGACGGTCTTGCCCAATGTAGGCCGCTACGATAGCTCTAGCCCTACTACCTCTCTTATTTCCTTATGTCAATTTCATGGTCTGTTTCTGATATAGCTTGTTTGCTATGTTAGATGACTTATGTTTAAATACACATAGCAATTAAAACCAGCTTCATAGCATCTCCTTTATCATCGTTATATTTACTTCATAAACGCGGCGTAACGCTTATCATCTCTTAGTTCTGGCTCTTTTTCTGGGTCTAAAGCTAGAATAAGCTCAATCACTAATTCCTCGGTACAGCTGGCACCAAACTGGTGATTAATCGCTCCACCTAGTTTCTTTATAATACTAATCCTAGTATTGACGCTCAGCTCTTCCATTCTGAAAATTTGTATAATGCTTTCCATTAGCATGTCCTTTAGTTTGTGTTTATAGTGTAGCTCAATCGCCATGGTCCTGATTGAATTCATTATGCTCATCTAGCCACAATTTCAATTCTCGACACTCTTTGGACCACTCTTTTTTCATGGTCCTAAGCTGATCGTTCGTATAGTTCTTTGGTGTATGGTCCGCCTTCATTTTATCATATTCTGACTGACCTATCTTTTTTATTAGCCATGGCTTGTACTGGTCCTTGTTTGCGCTAAGCTGCTGATTGCAATGGTAATTACACTGATAATGCACATTGTTTTTATTAAATCTAAGCTCAGGTCTTGCACCTACCGAAAAGTAATGCCCTCCGGCGTATTGAATATCTGGGTTTGTGGTCCGGCACGATATGCACTCGGGAGCCATGTTATTTTGGGCGAACTCTTTTAAATCTTCAAGCCTTCTCATTCGGTTGAATATCGTTTGCGCATCACTTAAGAGCTCGCTATTGCTCTTAATGGCCTCCTTGCGCTCTTTCAGAAACGCCTTCTTCTTTTTTTCTGCGTCCTTTGACTTCTTCTCCTGATTCACCCTAATTTTTTTATACTCATCAGCCTGCTTGTCTTTGATCCATGCCAATGCACAAATTGGATTGCATGTCTTTTGGCCTAGCCTTTCTCTCACTATCCATTTTCTACAGTCTTTGTATGCACATTTGCATCGACCGTATTTTGGCTTGATGGTTTTGGTTTTTGGTATGACTGGCATTATTTCCGATTATCTTCTTTGATATATTTAGCCTTTCTAGACATTTTGTTCTTCGTTTAGTTTGCTGTACTCGCTATCGCGCGGCACGTGCAGTATTATCCCGCGCTCACTAGCCCATTCCGAATGTTTTTGCATAGCTATAAATCTTTCACCCTTTGTCGCGGCCCTGCGACCATCTCTGCCTGATTTCGACCAGCTTAATCTAGTGCCTTCTTTATCTAATCCTAACCATAATGAGGTAAAATATTCGTGACAGTCATCAGTGTTAAATTCACGCTCTCCGTAAGTCTCTCCGTTCGGCTTAATCACTAATGGCATCTTTGCTCCATTCGATACTAGATACTTTGTCGTTGGAGTCATCCAGCTACGCCATAATTTA
>JAOTSL010000079.1 GCA_029864945.1 Gammaproteobacteria bacterium | reverse complement strand
GCCTTTTTTTTATACAGTTTCCAGCCATCAATCCAAAAATATTCAGATTATTAATATCAGCCCAAGCCTGTAATTATGACTTGAATTCAAGAAAGGCTAAATCAATGGCAAACAGACATAAAATGTTGCCCCCTGCCCTTCTATACTTTCAAAGTCTACATAACCATTATGCTCATGAATAATTTCACGCGTAATAGCAAGCCCAAGACCAGTCCCGCCAACGCTTCTTTTGATTGAAGAATCCGCTTGAGTATAACGCTCGAATACCTGCCCCTGAAACTCCTTTGGAATCCCTAAGCCATAATCCTTTACATAAATCTGTGCATACTCATCAACAACTCGAACACCAACTTCAACTTTTCCATTTTTGAAGGAATACTTTATCGCATTACTGAATAAATTCAATAATCCTTGAACCAGTCGATCAATATCCCCACCAATGAATAAATCAGTTTCGTATGGCTCCCAAGCAACCTCTACATTATATTTACTGGCGAACTCTATATTTGTCTCGATCGCCCGCTGAACGACCTCGTTTACCGTCACCGGTTTCAAATTTATTCTTAACTTACCGTATTCAGTTTTACCAACATCCAGCAATTTATTAATGAGAAAGTTAAGATTCTCACTATTGGTTTTCGCTAAATTTATCATTTCCATTACCGACTTTGGGACCTCACCCGCAACACCGCCTGCAACTAATTCGAGACTCGCAATAATGACAGTAAGCGGCGTTCTAAGCTCATGACTTACTGTCGAAACTAATTTTTGTTTAGCTTCACTTGCTTTGCTCCGATCAAAGTTTTTATCATTAACGTCCCTTAGCGTAACAACCTTACCTTGCAGCTTGTTATTTTTATATATTGGTGTGGTGGTATGCTCTGCCGAAACAGAACTTACATCCTTTTTTCGGTAGATATCAGTTGCCGAGCTCTGCCCTGGTTTCTGCCCCGGCTTCTGCTCCACTGAAGCTCCGTAAAGATAGTGAATCCCACATTCACTTTTAGGCGACTCAACTCCATCGCTCTGAAGCGGGAGAGGAGTCAATTCATGCGTCGTGCCCCCTGATGTCTCGTCGGGCTCATAATTTAACAACGCACGCATTGCCGGGTTAATAAAGGTGGTTTCACCATTTACGTTAAGCCCGTAAATTCCATCCCCAACCGAATTAAGTAGCAATTCATTGTATTGAAGAGCCTCCTCAAGATCGATAGTCCGCTCTTTTACTTTCTGCTCAAGCAAATCATGAGATATTTGCAGCTGCTTTTGCATACGCCGAAGCTGAATCTGCGTATTGACTCGCGCAAGCACCTCTTCTATTCGTAAAGGCTTGGTTAAAAAGTCCACCGCACCTGCAGCAAAACCTTTTACACGATCCTCAACATTTTGCAGGCCGCTAATATAGATTACGGGCGCGTCCTTACAGGTCACTACCTCCTTTAGTCGAGCAGAAGTTTCGTAACCATCCATTTCAGGCATCATTACATCAAGTAAAATAAGGTCTATTGATTCAGCGGTTTTCGCAATCTCTATACCTTTTAAACCGCTAGTTGCCGTCATTACTTTATAGCGAGGCTTGAGCAAGCTCTCCAAAAATTCAACATATTGAACATCATCATCAACAACCAATATTGTCGCTGTTTCCAGTTGCTCACCCATACTTAAAGCGACCTATACTTTCTAGTAAAATCCATTCCATTTACACCAATCCAAAGTTCAGCTTTACCAAATTTACAATCAATATCAACGAACTGTTATCAAACGCTATTTACCCAACAATATCAATGTTATTGAAACACTCTTCTACAACGATCAATCGACTTTAGGTCTCCGGATAAATACCATAATTTAGTCATCTAAACTTAAAAAAACGCACCCAGAAAGTCGAACATCAGCAATATTTACGCCCGAATACAAATAGCTCAGAAAAAACAGAAGATAAATACGCTTTTCATTTATATTTTTAATGAAAATAATGCGCGTTTTATCAATTAACAACCTTCTGATCCACCCCGAGGCGCCTCCAATAATATAGGCTCAACACATACAGCTCATAACACAAACCTTATGCACGCAATCAAAAACATTGACTATCAATTATAGATGATCGTCCGCTATAATTATCCGTAATTGAAGTCAATAAATTCAAACGGAGTTTTCAATGAGCCAGGTCAACATCGAGCAATATAAAGTCACTAAAGAGCCATTTTACCAGGCACAAAACAAAGAAGTCGCACTCTATGAGGCCGCCTACAATTCTCGTTTACCTGTAATGATTAAAGGACCCACAGGATGTGGTAAGTCCCGATTTATTGAACACATGGCCTGGAAACTGGGCAAGCCATTGATCACCGTTGCCTGCAACGAAGACATGACAGCATCAGATCTGGTTGGTAGATATTTATTAGATGCCAACGGCACGCGTTGGTTAGACGGTCCACTTACAACAGCAGCGCGTATCGGCGCTATTTGTTACCTAGACGAAGTGGTAGAAGCGCGTCAGGACACAACCGTTGTAATTCACCCATTAACCGATCACCGTCGTACATTACCATTGGATAAAAAAGGTGAGCTTGTTGAGGCTCATCCGGACTTTCAACTCGTCATCTCATACAACCCTGGCTACCAAAGCTTAATGAAAGACTTAAAACAGTCCACCAAGCAACGTTTTGTCGCATTAAACTTTGACTATCCGGCATCAAGCGTAGAGATTGAAATTCTAAGTAAAGAAGCCAGCATTCCAACAGAGCTAGCAGCTAAATTAGTTAAAATTGGTGAAACCGCACGAAACCTGAAAGGCCACGGCCTGGATGAGGGTATTTCAACACGCCTGCTAGTATACGCAGCAAACTTAATTAAAAATGGTATCAGTGAAACAGATGCTTGCAAGATGGCACTCGTAGCGCCTATTACTGACGATGCAGATATACACGACACCCTATGCCATGCAATTGATGCTGTGTTTGCTTAAACCTAGATTCCGCAGTTAGATCGCGATTTCTAGCACAAGCTCTTGATGCACCTAGTCAATTTAAAAAACTGCTGATCACCAATAAGGTGACCACGCATTTTTTAAATTCACTATGCACATCAATATCTTGCACTATAAAGTCGAATCTAACTGCGGATTCTAGGTTAAACCAGGACTTCCTGTTTAGGCACGAGAAAGAGGAAAATCCTGATATTCGTCAAAATATCAGGACTTTCCGTAACAGAAAAAACACAACTACTAAGCAACCCAGGTTGGTTTCCATCATGAGCGAAAATACAAAAGTATGTGCCCCCGGTCTTGAAGCTTATCGCGAAAAGCTGAAGTGTAATTTTAAAGACCTTGACGGGGTTTTTCCTGACTGCATTCAAGAAGCAACCACATTGTTATCCCCCCAAGGCGTTCAGGACTATCTCGAAGGCGCATCGCTGGTCTGCATGATTGGGCGAGGCTTTGAGCCCGTGTTAATCTACCTTGAAGAAATGCCACAAGTTGCAAAAAAACTTGGCGAGGCATCACTGAGCCTTATTTCCCAGTCTGTCTGGAAATTCACGCGCACGCCTAACGGCAGATCTATTCCGCCATTTTTAAATACCATCGCAGAAGCATCAAGAAGATTAGGCAGCATTGAATCAATGCAAATCTACATTGATATGTTATTTGACTTAATGGATCGCACAAGCGGCTCCATTCATGGCCATCACTCCACAATCCCCAGCCCCGGCTTGCCTGAAATGCTGGAACAAATGCCCTTACTCCTTAAGCAACTATCTCTAAGCGGTTTAAAAAACTGGGTAGAATACGGTATACGTAATTACAGCAATCACCCTGAACGCCAAAAAGATTACTTCAGCTTACAATCGGCAGATAGCCGAGCGGTTTTACAAAGGGAGCGTGCCGGCACTTTGTTTATCGACAACGAACGCAAGCTTGATTTGTATATGAAAGCAATGTGGCAAGATAAGCCATACATGATCCCCTACTCCAACGCGTTTGATGAATTGCGCAAACCTGTTCCGTATTACGACAAGATCGGTGTACGTATCCCGGATGTTTTTGACGACACAGACACATTCTCCGGCGACAAAATTACCGGCATCAATCGTTACCGCGCAGTTTTGGCTCACATGGCTGCACACAAACGTTGGACCACTCCAATAATTGCTGATAATTACGCACCATTCCAGCGTGTTGCTGTTGACCTGCTTGAAGACTCACGGGTTGAATACCTAGCAATGCAAGAGTACCCCGGTTTAAAAAAATTATTTATGGGGTTACACCCAGCGCCCGAAGAAAACGCCTGTGATTCTGAAAAAATTTCCTGCATCCGACACAGATTAGCGATGCTTTCCTACGCGATACTAAACCCCGATCACAAGTACGAAAACGCCGACATAATAGAGTTTAGCAATCGTTTTTTTGAGCAAATGAAGCAAGGCGAAAGCAGCACAAAAGAGATGGCAAAACTTGCCGTCTCTTTCATCGCACGCACTCGTCGTCAATCTGATCAAAACCCCAAAATTTACTTTAAAGATACCGAAGTAGATTATCGTGATGATAATCGTCACATGTGGCAATACATCGAAGAAAGTGACGATGAAGAAATGTTTGCGCAAGAGCAGAAAAATCAACCTCAACAAGAGGAACAGGAATTTGCACTGCCTCCACGACATTATCCGGAATGGGACTACAACAGCAAAACCTATCGTCCAGACTGGGTAAGCCTATACGAAACATTACACCCTTCTGGTAATGCGAGCGACGTTGATCAATTACTTGCCAAGCACGCCGCACTTGCTAAACGCTTAAAGAAAATCATGGAAATGCTTAAGCCGCAGAATTACGTCCGCGTACGCTACCAAGAAGAAGGCAGCGAACTGGATTTGGATGTTGCTATTCGCGCCCTAATCGACTTTAGAGGTGGCGCACAACCTGACACCCGCATCAACATGAGCCACAAACACGATGGTCGTGATATTGCGGTAATGGTACTACTCGACTTGTCGGCGTCTCTCAATGATATTCCTGACGGCTGCGAGCAATCTATATTACAACTCAGTCAGGAAGCGGTTTCATTATTAGGCTTGACCATTGAAGGCCTGGGTGATGATTTCGCAATCGCTGGATTTTCATCGAACACTCGCCACGAAGTACGTTACCAACATATTAAAGGGTTTAGTGAAGGCTGGGGCGATTCTGTAAAAGCACGTATTGCCGCAATGGAAGCCGGTTACTCAACTCGCATGGGTGCTGCGATGCGCCATGCTGCACACTACTTAGGTGCACGTAAAGCAGATAAAAAACTATTGCTGGTACTAACCGATGGCAAGCCTTCTGACATTGACGTAGACGATCAACGATTACTCATTGAAGATACGCGCAAAGCAGTAGGAGAGCTAGATCAAGACAGCATATATACCTATTGTATTAATCTCGATGCACATGCTGATGAATATGTAGAAGATATTTTTGGAAAGCAATACACGGTTATTGACAAAATCGAGCGCTTGCCTGAAAAGCTACCGTTGTTATTTGCCTCGCTGACCAGTTAAATAAAGCACGATAAAAGTGAGGACATTTATCCCAAATGTCTTTATACCAAGTAACACCACCCTTAATTTAAATTACTTTAGCTAAGTTAAGGGTGGTGTCACCAGCATTAAATATTTTTCAAATAAAAAATACATACCTGTAACCTACACCACCTTCTCTATAGCCTGCCTCGACTAAAGGGCGGCTCCGAAACTAACTTTTAGTTGTGGCAGCACCCTAAATCATCGTCTCAACAAATCAAAAAACAGCCTCCTCTATGAAAGTATATTTGATAGAAACAGCAATAATCCTATACTATAAAAACAAAGTGAGAAATTAAGCAGCCCAATCTCGTTTCGCATTGTCGTTTTTTTCATAATGAATTATAGGCGTCGAATTAAACATGAGCATTACTCGCAATTTAATTAATACAAAATCACTCATATTACCCACTTTCCTCGCTGTAGTATTAATTGCGGCAAGCCAGTCCAACTTCCTTTTATTTCATTCATTAGCAGAATTTTTTGCCATCATTGTCGCCACATTAATAGCCGTTGTGGCCTGGCAGATGTACACCTTTACCCGCAGTCATTTTTTAATGTATTTAGGCTGCGGCTATTTATGGGTCGCGGCACTGAACATGCTTCATACTCTAACGTACGAAAACATGTCTATTTTTCAGGTTACAGGCACAAATATAGCGGTTCAGTTTTGGATAGCAACACGCTTACTGGAAGCGCTTTTGTTGTTAACAGCCCCCTGGTTTCTCACCCGATCAGTAAAACCAAAACTTGCAACTGCCATATTTGCGGGTATTTCGATATCGTTTACAATATTGATAATTTCCGGAAATTTCCCGACGGGATTCATTGAAGAAAAAGGCCTGACTCATTTTAAGGTTTATAGCGAGTATCTTGTTATTGCGATTCTCGCGGGCGCCATGTTTTATCTTAACCTACAAAAAAAACTGATTGATCAACGTGTTTTTAAATTAATCATTGCGTCGATTGCTCTCACTATGATGGCCGAACTCACGCTCACTTTTTATGCCAGCGTTTATGAGGCTCCAATTATTATTGGGCATATTTTAAAATTTTTTTCATACTGGCTGATTTTTATTGCTGTGGTACGTACAACTTTGCACGAGCCTTTTAGCGCCATGTCAAAAGCCGAAACTCATTACGACGCAATGCCCGACGCTGTTATTATCGTCAATAACGAAGGTATCATACAGCATGCTAATAAAGCCGCCTGCCGATTATCAAGACAATCAAATATCGCACTAGCCGGCAAACATGCCCACAACATCTTTCACAATGCCAACCTCGAATCACACGACTGCCAAGTGTGCCAATGCGTTACAAAAAGAAAAGAGTTATCAACCTACGAACTAAAGTTCAATAATACAACTTGGTTCGACATTTCAATATCTCCCATTGATGACGACAATAACTTAATTCAAGTTATTCGCAACATTACAGAGAAAAGAAAAACAGCGACCGCGCTAAAACAAAGTGAGATGCTATTACGGACAGTCATCGAGTCTTTGCCTGATCTAATCTGGCTGAAAGATCCAGAGGGTGTTTACCTATCATGCAATTTAAAAATTGAGCAATTGTTTGGTGTAAAAGAAAATGAAATATTAGGAAGAACTGATTATGATTTTTTTGATAAAGAATTAGCCGATTTTTTTCGCAACAAAGATCAGCTAGCTATGGCAGCAGGAAAACCTACTATAAACGAAGAGGAAGTCACCTATGCTAATGATGGCCATAGGGAGTATCTCGAAACAATTAAAACACCAATACTAGACAATGATGGCAAGCTTATTGGAATATTAGGCATAGCTCGAGACATTAGCGAACGCAAAAAAATGGAGACTGCACTTCAGGAAAACGAATATAACCTTTTAAAAGCACAGAAAATTGCCAAGATAGGTAATTGGAAACTCAATCCAGACACTGGCGAGGTAGAAGGCTCTAAAGAATTATTGAATATATTTGAGATTGGTAATGACGAGATGACATTAAATAACTTTGCCAACGTTATCCATCCTGACGACAGAGAAAAGACACTAAACTTTGTTGAAAATTGTATAGAAAATGGTAGCTCTTGGATTGACGAATATCGATTGCGACTAAAAGATGGCTCGTTAAAATGGCTACAAGCAATCGGAGAACCTGTCTTAAACAACGAAGGGAAAACAACCAGTATAATAGGTATTGTTCAAGACATCACTGCACGCAAACTATCAGACGAGACCATACGACGCACCCAAAAAATGGACGCATTAGGCAAGCTCACTGGCGGCATTGCTCACGATTACAATAACATGCTCGGAGTTATTCAAGGTTACGCTGAATTATTGGAAAGCATGTTAAGTGACGAACCAAAACTTGCAAAATATGCCCACGAAATATATCAAGCCGGTGGGCGTGGTGCCAAACTTACTAAAAAGCTACTCGCATTCTCACAACAAAAGTCATCATCAAATGAAATGATTGATCTCAACAATCAGCTTAAGGATGCCCAGCACATGCTGGAAAAAACCCTAACCGCACGCATCAAATTAAAACTCGACTTAACAGACAACCTATGGCCAATCTGGCTTGATGGCGACGATCTGCTAGATGCCATTATTAATATGTGCATTAACGCCATGCACGCCATAAATGGAAATGGGCAATTAACCATTCAAACCCTCAATGAAAGCATAGATACGATTACTGCTCACGAGCTACAATTAGCTCCAGGTGACTACGTCGTATTCAGTATCACTGATACAGGTTGCGGTATGGACGAGACCACAAGAGATCGAATCTTTGAACCCTTTTACTCAACCAAAGGCAATTTAGGCACCGGCCTTGGACTCTCACAAGTGTATGGATTTATAGAGCGCAGTAACGGCGCAATCAAGGTTTATTCCGAACCGGGACAGGGCACACAGTTTAAACTCTATTTTACCCGTCACCTCGCGCATGATTCTATTTCCATCACAGGCCCAATCGCCGCATCTCCAAGCTACCGAGGTAACGAGACTATTCTTCTCGTTGACGATGAACCTGCTCTACTGAGTCTAACATCTGAAATACTGCGTGGTCAGGGCTACCACGTTATCTGTGCAGAGCGAGCCAAAAAAGCGCTGGAAATACTTGAAAAAGAACCCGTCGACGTACTCCTCTCCGACGTGATAATGCCCGACATGGACGGCTATCAATTAGCAAACATTGTACGAGAAAAATACCCGGCCATTAAAATTCAACTGGCCAGTGGTTTTACCGATGATCGACACAACAACATGACCAATAATTCCCTCTGCCAGAACATGCTTCACAAGCCTTATGTATCAAAAAAACTACTAAAACAAATACGAACACTATTAAACAACGATGGCAACATAACACTTTTCAGTCGCACCATACTTGTGATGGATGATGAAGATGAGGTACGGGAATTATTCGAATTCAACCTAACAAAACTCGGATATAAATCGATCCTGACCCACAATGGGGATACGACCATCGAGCATTATCAACAATCCCTAAAAACTGACAGCCCTATCAGCGCTGTTATCCTCGACATATCAATTCCCGGCAGTATCAGTGGAGACCGGGTAGCAAAAAAAATTCGAGCATTAAATCCTGATGCCAAAATAATCGTAGCCAGTGGTGATTCAAACAGCCCCGAAATGACCAATTGGCAAGAATACGGCTTTGACGCCGCAATTGAAAAAAACTTTGATCGACAAATACTCAAAGATGTACTCGATCAGTTATTATTGCCGCTCAAAGTCGATTGAAATATACCCCCGTATAATTTTAGTCATTCACCATTTCAAAACACTCTGAGAACTATGAAAATTTAGGAGTAAGAGTTAGAGCCAAAATTAACAAC
Source organism: Gammaproteobacteria bacterium (assembly GCA_029864945.1). Classification (GTDB taxonomy): domain Bacteria; phylum Pseudomonadota; class Gammaproteobacteria; order S012-40; family S012-40; genus CALZJE01. The sequence goes on along the minus strand of JAOTSL010000079.1, from coordinate 1,739 downwards.
AAAATTAAACCAAATCTCAATACAGAGTACCGATTTACTCAACTTATCGATGATGAAAAACGGCACGACACCTACATCAAAGTAAAAACATCACTATTTTACCTCTATAAAGATAACCTTGAATTTATTACTGAACTCACCCGCAACGACAACAATTCCAGCAACATCAGTTACTCTTTTACCCAGTACCAGGCAACAATCGGTCTACAATACCCCATCTGGTAAAAACGCAACCACTCACTTATCAAACAAGTATAATTGCGTGTTATCATAAACACACAAGTTGAACGGCTACATTCTGGCTGTTTTTTAACCTTGCGGTCACAACCTACTCAGTCACTATCAAAGAAATTATCGAATATTATGGAAAAAACCTACAATCCTCACGCTATAGAGCAACGCTGGTACGAAACCTGGGAATCACAAGATCACTTCGCGCCATCTGGTGAAGGTGACCCTTATTGCATTATGATTCCACCGCCTAATGTTACCGGCAACTTGCACATGGGACATGCGTTTCAAGACACAATTATGGACAGCCTTATCCGCTTCCATCGCATGAAGGGCAACAACACATTGTGGCAGGCTGGTACTGATCATGCGGGAATCGCAACACAAATGGTTGTCGAGCGCCAACTCAACGCCGAACACAAAACACGCCACGACTTAGGCCGCGAAGAATTTATTGACCGTATTTGGAAATGGAAAGAAGAATCCGGCGGAAACATTACCCGCCAGCTTCGTCGAATGGGGTCCTCGTTAGACTGGTCTCGCGAACGATTTACCATGGATGAAGGTCTAAACGACGCAGTAAAAGAAGTTTTTGTTCGCCTTCACGAAGAAGGGCTGATCTATCGCGGCAAGCGCCTAGTCAACTGGGACCCAGTTCTTCATACCGCTGTATCTGATTTGGAGGTTATATCTCAGGAAGAAAACGGTTATATGTGGCATATGAAGTATCCACTGGCCGACGGTACTGGACACGTTATTGTTGCTACCACTCGACCCGAAACGATGCTTGGTGATGCCGTAGTAGCCGTACACCCTGGTGATGATCGCTACAAACATTTAATTGGCCAAAAAGTTACCATACCGTTAGCTAATCGAAATATTCCAATTGTTGCTGATGATTATGTTGATCCTGACTTCGGTACGGGTATCGTAAAAATCACACCAGCTCACGACTTTAACGATTACGATGTATGGACACGACATCGTGATACATCTGCCTTGCAAGCCATGCCTAACAACGGCCTAATTAATATACTCACAACCAATGCGAGCATTATTTCGGCTGACGATGAATTCGGCAATTTAATTCCTGAAGACTTTCAAGGGCTCGACAGATTCGAAGCCCGTAAGCTTGTCATCGAAGAATTGGGCGCATTAGGTTTACTGGAAAAAACAGACGACCACAAACTGATGGTGCCCAGAGGCGATCGCTCCGGATCTGTTATAGAGCCTTTTCTTACCGACCAATGGTATGTAAAAGTAGCACCATTGGCAGAGCCTGCAATTAATGCAGTGAAAAATGGCGACATTAAATTTGTACCTGACAACTGGAAAAATACCTATTACGACTGGATGAACAATATTCAGGACTGGTGCATCTCTCGTCAAATCTGGTGGGGCCACAGAATCCCAGCCTGGTACGATGAGCAAGGCGATATTTATGTCGGCCGAAGTGAAGAAGAAGTCCGTGAAAAACATAATTTACCTGTAAGTGTTAATTTAAAACA
>JAOTSL010000002.1 GCA_029864945.1 Gammaproteobacteria bacterium | reverse complement strand
GTGGATGGCTGCATTTATTGTGAGCAGATTAAAAACAGGTTTCAAACAGATTGTGGTGGTTAAAGTGAAAATATTAATGGGGAACAGAATGTTTAAGTTGGTACAGTTATGAGCGAGCCCGTGCGCCTTGCCAAACGTTTAATTGAGCTGCTCCAGTGCTCCCGCAGTGAGGCTGAAAAATACATTGAAGGCGGTTGGGTGCTTGTTGATGGCGAGGTAGTGGATGCACCGCAGTTTAAAGTATCTGATCAAAAGGTTGAGCTACATGCCGATGCCACGTTAGATCCGATTACACCGATGACTATTCTGTTGCATATGTCAGAGGGTTTTGATGTGGCCGAGCCTACGGCTGCACTGAAATTAATTACCCCAGCGACGCGTGCCTCGGATGATCGATCCGGTATTCGCATACTTAAGCGACATTTTGCTAGGTTGATGCCGACAGCACCGTTAGAGGCGGGTGCGACTGGTTTGCTGGCGTTTACTCAGGATGGGAGGGTGGCGAGCAGACTGCTAAAAAACGACAATAAAAATGAGCAGGAATATGTTGTTGAAGTGAGTGGCGAGATTGAGCCAGATGGTCTTGAACGGCTTAATAGTGTCATGAAGCGTAATATTTGGCCATTACCTGCAGCGAAAGTTAGCTGGCAAAATGAAGATCGTTTGCGATTTGCACTTAAAAATGTACAGCCCGGTCAGATTGAGTTTATGTGTGAAGAGGTTGGATTAAGCGTTGTATCAATGATGCGCATTCGAATTGGGCGCATACCAATGGCTAAATTGCAGCCCGGTCAGTGGTGTTATTTGCCTGTGGGTAAGTTGTTCTGACTGTGTCTACATGATTTAGAAGCGAAGAGATAATATACTTAGCGGTTGTGTCTGTTAACGGCAATGGGAAAAATACGCTGGAATTATCAGTTTAGTGAAAAAAGACGGAGCCGTTATTTCCGTCAGGGAGATTTGGGCCAAATAAATAACGGTATTATTTATAATCCATTGACCCTTGGTGGTATTTTTCCAAAGGATGCTGCAAATTCAAACATCCAAAACCCAATTGGCAATCAATTTGTACAGCAGTAATTGCTTTTTTCGTCCCCATTAAAAATCACAATTCATACCGCTTTTCTAGTTTTCACTTACGCTGCTTAATACCCGCTTGTATCTTATTATCTCGCGTTTTATCATGCTTTAAATTTAATCTTGGAATTATCAGTTAATCCACGGTTTATGGCGTAGCCATTTAATTAAGTCAATCCAAGCAACTGATTATCCACTAATTTCTCGGGTGAGCGATTTTTACAGATTAATGGCAGCTATAAATAAACCGTATACTTTATAATCAGGAAATAGGCATGAAAGACTCCAGAACATCCAAAGATAAACTTGACCAGATTGTTGCTGAAAACCGTCGTTATCAGGATGAGCGCGCAAAATCCTATCGTGAACAGGCGTTAAAGATGTATCCGTGGATATGTGGTCGTTGCAGCAGAGAATTTACCCGTGCAAATATTACCGAGCTTACGGTGCATCATCGAGATCATAACCATGACAATAACTCAGCGGATGGTAGTAACTGGGAATTACTGTGTTTGTATTGTCATGACAATGAGCATCAACGGCAGGTCGAAGCTAATGGTGCAGGCGAAGGTAAAAAGCAAAATGAGAATGCCACGTCAAACCCATTTGCCGATCTGAAAGATATGTTAAACAAAAAGTAAAACCGATTCCCTTTTTTAGGTAATACCTTTTCCTAATATTAAGTGATGAATGAAAATTGAAATTAAACAAATGATACAAGGCAGTTAACAGAGTGATTAAATTACAGGGTGAACAATTCACCGTTGCAAAAAACACAGGCTTATTGGCAAATGCAGTCATGCGTGTTAACGCTGGATATTATATATGACACCATGGGTATTGCTTGATAGCGCACAAGTGCCTGGTAATGGCGGAGAGTTACAGTTATTTCAGCGAGGCGATGAGTTTTCGATAAAAATTGCAGGCCGTGGCGGTGAACTTATGAATAGCCGTGTTCATGGGTCTGAAGATGCTCTTGCGGAGCATACTTGTAAACGTTTGGCGGGCTGTAAAAACCCACGGTTGCTTATCGGTGGCCTGGGTATGGGTTTTACACTTGCGGCAGCACTTCAGCATGCCGGTGATCAGGCGGAAGTGGTTGTAGCTGAATTAGTGCCAGAGGTAGTAAAGTGGAACCGAGGGCCGCTTGGTGTGTTTGCAAATAATCCGCTCCAGGATTCGCGCGTGACAGTGCGCGAAGGGGATGTTGGTCGTGTTATGAAGTCCGAGCAAGGAGCCTATGATGGCATTATGCTAGATGTGGATAATGGCCCAGAGGGACTCACGCGCAAAGACAATAATTGGCTTTACAGCGTAAATGGATTGAACGCAGCATATGCCGCATTACGTCTCCAAGGAGTATTATCCGTCTGGTCTGCAGGGCCTGATAAAAATTTCACTCAACGATTACGAAAGGTGGGTTTTGATGTGGACGAGGTTCGTGTGCACGCACATGGTGGCAAGGGCGCTCGTCACAACATATGGTTTGCTAAGCGTGTGGTTTAAAGCCAGATGTTTTTAAATTAGGTAACTACACTCAGCATACTCATTTTTTACCCCACTCTTTATATATTATTAAAGAGTGGGGTAAAACCTAAGCACATAACTGAATAGTTATGTTATCCCTTTTTCTTTTCTGATTTTTCAGGTGTTTTTTCAATAGCTATTTCAACAATAAGTTTTTTCTCTTCTAACTCTACGTCATTTTTTTCCAGTGCATTTTGTGCAGACGCGGAATCATTGAATGTAATAAAAGCGTAACCCTTGGTTTGTTTTGTTTTTTTATCAACTGGGTAGTCAACCTTCAAAATTTTTCCGTAACTTGAAAACATCTCATTAATGGCATCTGTGTCGTAGGACGCAGGGATGTGATTGACATAAATTTTTTTGCTGTTCATTTGGCCTCAGGGTGCTTTGTAAATAAATAATGATAAGTAAAATGCTGGCTTTGGCTGCCTGGCTCAGGACTGAATGTATTATTGGCTGAAAATCACGCGGATTATGCCATATACGGATCTGCCATACACGCGAAAATTGAAACAACAGCAGAGTTGTGCTCAGTAAAATATTCGCCTGCAACCTGATGATTGGAGGATGACGTTTTTTTGGGGAAAGTATTTGGTGGATATAACGCTGTGTCATGCTTAGATTTGTGCAGTTGCCTCATTTTGTTCTTCGGTATAAGTCGTATGTGATTGATTTAATAGTTATTACGAAAATGCTCAATATGTGACCGAATTAACATCACATTATACGTAAACTAAGTATTATTCTAATTATGATTACTACAACACTCTCAGGTTTGGTTTTTCCGCATATGACGGCAGCACAGATGCCGCAATATCAGTACGATCCTGTCGGCTATATAACTGACTTAAGTAATTTAAAGCTGGAGCCTTCTTACAATACAGCGGTTGTTCAGCACATCGAAAAAGTGGCCGAAAAAGGTCGGGCGTTTGTAAGTGATGTTGTGGAAATATCCAGCTGGTATGAGCCTCCCGTCGGTGGGAATATTGACACATGGGCGTAATGAACAATTTCCGTCTATTAGTTCAATTGAAAGACTTTCTTTTCTGTTGGTCAATGTGTCGAAAGCAACAATCTATGAGCCGAGATGAGACTACCTCTTTTATTGATCCGCAAATCGTTAACTGATTAACTTAGGGTGGCGTAACATAAATAAATGATACGTTACGCTGTATGCACCCTGATCTGGTCGAATGGAATTGTCCAGCCGTGTTTGTTACAGGCATCAACCGCGAGCCGTTGTAAAAGACGCGGTATTTCAATGTATTTATCCGCAGATTGGCCGCTAAAGCAAATTTCAGTTACAAGATCCAGTGAGGATGAGTTTGCCTTTTCAAAATCGACAGTTAGTTTTTTAATGCTGTCGGCATAAGGGGACTTCTGAAAATTGTCAGTTAGATACTCGTGCATGTCTTTTAAAATTGAATTTGTAATATCGGCTTGATGTCGATAGTCCAACCCAAAAGTCATTAGCAGAGTAAAACCATCTATAGAGAGGTTTCGCGGATTTTGTTCAATGAATGTTGTGGTTCGATAAGTTTTAATGGCGTCATACACTTTAAATTCAACAAACTCAGGTGACTGGCTTACTACCTGACCATAGGTTTTATCTTCTAGCAGTGCCCAGTCATCTTTGCGAGTAGGAAACCAGGTTTCAGTTTCGCTGTAGTGACGAGAATTATAATCCACCAGTTTTTTAACGGGGATAAATAAAGTGCCACCTTGTAGCAATGGATTGTGTAAGGTGGCCTGAAAATTTAACACTTTGACGAGCCAGGGTAAATTATTGTAAATGATTCGCTCGCCTTCTCTTACAGGGCCAAGATTTAATATTAACTTTGCTTCTATCAAATATTGCGGTAATGATTTTTGAATTGCCCATGCCGCGCCAGCTAGCATAATAAATACAAGGCCCATTAATACCCAATCACCTCGTACATAAAATACAGCCATGCCGGAAAGCAATACAATTAGAGTAGTGAATAAATAAAATAACAAAGTGCCAGCGCGCGCGACAAAAGCTCTTCGTCGGTTGGCTTTGCGATTCAGGTAACGTCGATAAGCATTAGCCATGGTTTTTAATACCATGTATACAGCGCCCATTACGGCTAAAGCTATAACCAGGTTTAATATGCGACCACCCAATAATTTTTTAAGTGACTCAACCGGGTCTGTTTTTGGGGCGTTAGATGGAGACAATGTTTCCTGTAATTCAAATTTCACTAAATTTACCCGATTTTGCAACTCGTCTCGGCGACGCTCCCAGCGTTTTTCGATTTGGGTAAAAGCACGTTTTAATTGTTCGGACGGGGCGGTTTCCCGATATTGTTTCAGGTTATGCACCGCACTTTGTGCAGCTTCTAAACGCTGGGAATAAAACTCCTGGTCGGCTCGTAAGCGTTCAATTTTTCTTGGGCGTTCAGAGATTCTGCGCAACTCCACTAATATCGGCTCAAAAACAGATTCTAGTTGCTCCCGCCAATCAAATTTTTCATTTGATTTTTCACTAAATAAGGACAAATCGGCACCGCCCGTTGCCAGCATTTCAAGCGCTGTTCGCAAAGACTGTAAATCCAGTGAAACCTGTTTAATTTCATCAGACACTTTTTTATCTTTAACGCCGCCCTCTGTTTGTTTTAAGTTGTCACGCAACTCACTAAGTTGTAGGTCCATAGTGTCTATTAAGGTAACGAGTGTTTCCAGGTGCTGCCAGCTGTTTAGCTTTTGGTCATTGGCTTGATTCGGCTCCGCTTTGGAAGTTGTATCATTTTCTGCAAAACTTGTGCTGGTGAATAAAAGAGTGGAGCAAAGGAAAATGAGCGTCAGATATTTCATATAGAATAATTATTCTCTTATTGTTGTTTAACGGTAATCAGCGAGATCAGGGGTGTTTCTGGTTTTTGAGTTTGAGAAGTATAAACCACCTTAATAAAACTATACAAAGGCAATGTTGGTTTACCTCGTCGTGTTTTTTATATCGACCAATTTGGAATATTCATTATTTTAGTGCGTATTTTTTCTGCTGAAATGTAAAGAAAAGTAAATGAGGTATTCATCACACTACGGCCCTTTTTATGCGTTTTAGTATCCAGGGTGCCAAACTCACGTGACTAGAAATGGTTTGTGATGGTCTCGGTTTTTAGTGTAATAATTTATTTACGGTGGGTGTTCTGGTTTGTATGGTAAGGTGGATCTTTATGAGCTATCCATCTGTGTTGTGTTTTTCAGTGTTCGATCATTGGAGTTAACGTTATGAGTAAAGAGCAAAAAAGTAATAAAGAGAATAAGAAAAAACCAGCCTTAACGCCAAAAGAGAAAAAGGCGGCAAAGAAGAATAAAAAGGAGAATTCTCCAGGTCTTTTGGACGTTGACCGTACGCGCTAAATTCACACGAGGTTTTTAACGTAATACTGTAATGGTAAATGTAAAGCTCTCGATTTTTGAATTTTGTGTCATATTCGATATCGGATAATAATTTACCCGATATCGATTGATTGCTCTCAGAAAAAATTGCGGAAAATGTTGCGGAAAAAACTGAAGAAAAATATAGTGCTATATCACTGCCTTACGACTCAGGCCCTACGTTAATCATTTGGCCATTGCGTTTCTAAATAGAGCGCCTCAACCTTTAGCCGTGCCCACGGTGTTTTTCTCAAAAATTTTAGGCTTGAATTAATGCTAGGGTCGCTTGTAAAGCACTTGATGTTGATGCGATTCCCCAATTCTACCCAGCCATATTCCTGAGCCAAGCGGGTCACTATCACTTTTAGCGTTATGCCATGCAAGGGGTCCTGGACGTTCGTAGTTGCCATGTTATCTAGAGCCGCGGCTTTTGCGAGCGTCAGCTTTCTCTGGTTTTGCGGGCTTTTGAGGGCTTTCTGACTTTGCAGGTGCATCTGAGGCTTCTTCCGCCTTTTTAACGCGAATTCTACTACCACCAACATCTTGATTGTTGAGATTTTTAATCGCTGCTTTAGCGTCACCTACTTTGGGCATTTCAACAAAGCCAAAGCCTTTGGAGCCACCAGTTTCTTTATCTAGGACCAAGGTGCAGGACTGTACCGAGCCGTGAGCCTCGAACATCTTTTTGAGTTCAGCTTCTGTAATAGTGCGGGCGAGATTGCGTATCAGTAGTTTCATGGGGTCACCGTGTTAATTGTTGTGCGGGTATTATACAGAATATCTCATCTTGTGGAGGAGGCTTTTATTTTGAGGAAAGAGCGCTTAAGGGCTGGTAATCGTCAACAGTCGCGTAAAATTTGTTTGCCAAATCGACCTAATGGCGGTCTACTATTAAAGTTTTCTCGTTGTAAAACGTAGGCTTATTGAAGATAAACTGGAGAAAGCATGGGCGCACGAAAACTTTTTACAGTCACATTACTGATCTTTGTATTTCAAACCGCTAATGCTGAAATAGTTGGCAAAGAAGTTGACTATGCGTTGGGTGATGCGCATTTCAAGGGTTACATTGCGTACGATGATGCAATTAAAGGCACCAGCCCCGGCGAAATTGTTGTGCATGAATGGTGAGGGCGTAGTGAATATGCTCGAAAGCGAGCGAGAATGCAGGTTAAGCCGGGGTATTTCGCCATCGCCTTTAAAGCTTTCTTCCGTGCTCTTGCCTATTTGACCTAAAATGAAAATAATGCATATAAAATTATTAACCTTTATCACCGTATATCACTTTTTACCGCAAGGACGTGCAAAAAATGGAAGAAACAAAAGAAACAAAAGAAACAAAAGAAACAAAAGAAACAAAAGAAACAAAAGCTCATCAAGAAAAACCCCTGTTAACAAAAGATCTCACGGGATTGTTGGCCGATGTTATTAATCTAGCAACTTACGCAGTAGAGAATGGACGATTGCCTGAGTCGGTTTCATTTTCAGAGCTTTATCGCATGTGGGATAAAAAAGTTGATAAAGGTGAAAAGTTGAGTGATCAGGAGGTGGATAATTTACAACTTTGTTATCAGGTGCTTGAATCTGAATTATCACCGGTTTCAGTGATAAGTTTACGGGCAACCGATACAAGTGGCGCAAGCAAACGTAAAGACTATTTGAATACGGATGCAGGTAAACACGCCAAACGTATGTGGTTTATCGCGTTTGCAACACTCGGCATCATTATTGGGATAAATTTGTACCTGTATATGTTTGATATGTATGCAGGAGACTGGGCGCAAAACTATACGGATTCATTTGGTAGTTTAACCATTGCCTATTGGCTGGTGGGCAGTCTTACACCGTTTGCCTATGGCGCATTTGGTGCCACTGTTAGAATGTTGCGTATTACAGAACAGCGTTTACGCGATCGCTCGTTTGATCCTAGGCGATTAACAGAACATTTAAACCGACTGGTGCTCGGGACCTTAAGTGGTGGTGTGATTGTTCTCGTGTTTAGTGCAGGCGGGGTGGGGGATACCGATGTTAAACTCACGGAAGCTGCTTTGGGTTTTATGGCCGGATACAGCATCGATCTTTTATTTTCATTGCTAGATCGTATGGTTAAAGCAATTTCCCCCAGTGGTGACGTATCAAATGTAACAAATCATGCAGAAAAATCCAGTGCGAAAAAATCAACTCAGTCGTTTGCCAAAAGGGAAATAGAAAAAGCGACTTCGGCAGTGTCTGCTTCAGGCGCAGCGGATCAAAATTTGGCGACATCACCTGCGCCTCATTTATCAGCAGGGCAAAAACTCAAATCACCTAAATCAACGACAGCCTCTTAGTGCATTTTTTCTGGCCTTGATATTGAAAGATAAAGGGTTCGATTTATCGGACCCCAGAGAATATGCTGACTGAATTTACTATTAATAGCTTTGTCGTGCTCTTTGTTGTACTTGATCCGGTCGGTGTTGCAGCTATCTTTGCAGCGCTAACACAAGGCCATACGGATGAGTATCGTCGTCAAATGGCAATGAAAGGCACTCTGTTGTCTGCTGTCATCTTGATTCTATTCGCCTTTCTCGGAAATTTTTTACTCACCGCCTTGGGCATTACACTGGATGCATTTCGGGTAGCTGGTGGTTTATTTTTATTATTATTGTCAATTGATATGGTTTTTGCTCGTCAGTCAGGATTGCGTGGTACGACAAAAAGTGAAAATGAAGAAGCGGAACACAAAAATGATATTTCTGTTTTTCCACTTGCGATACCTTTAATTGCGGGACCCGGCGGAATAACGACGTTGATGCTGTTAATGGGTGGGACTGGTCAGCAGCCTTTATGGGTGGTTTCACTAATGACGGTGTTGGTCGCTGTACTGGTTCTTATGTTTGTTGCATTGATAATGGCCGGGGGAATTGTTCGAATTATGGGTGAAACAGGCTCCAATGTAGTTAGCCGTTTATTGGGAATTTTGTTAGCAGCACTGGCCATACAGTACATGATAGACGGAATTAAAGGCGGGTTTGGCTTTTAAAGAAAAGCGCTTTCAAGGCATGGGCGTTAAATAATTATCAGTACAATAACATGAGTATTCATAGTTCATGTTATTGTACTGATAATCGCTTGGCTTCAATACTAAATATAATCTTTTAGTCGTGAGACTGGTTTCACGTTTTGATTGTCTACTTTTTTCTCAGCTTCGGCTTTTTTCCAGTCTTTACCGTGAAACTTGTGCATTTGCGCAACTTTGTCTTTTTTGGAGGCGCAGCCGCCTTTGGCGTGCGGGTTATTTTCTGAAAGCGAATGCCAGCCTTCACCAGCGAAGCTGACACTTGAAAATAAGATTACCCCCGTTATAAGTATGTATTTCATCTTCTCGACTCCTGTTTCCTGTCATTATAAAAAGCACCTAATTAATTTTAGTCCGAACTATTGTTAATCTCAAGTAAGCTAATGGTACTAATTTTTATATCAGGCGATTATTGGAAATTAGTCTTCCCAACGGCCTAATCCAGGGATTCTAATTTCACGTTCCCTGAATGAACCGTCGTTTATACGTGTATGGCAAGCTTCACAGCGAGATAGGGTTTTAACCTGAGGATTACCCTTTACGTGTTTTGTTCTCAATTCGCGGTGCTTGTGTTTAATATAGCCTGTTTCGGTAATGCGAAGAGGTGTTTCATTTTTACCAATCGATTTATTAATTTTAACTGACCGTTTATGACGAGAAGTATCTGCTGCGTTGGCTGTTGCATACGTCACGAGTGCTTGAAGATCTTCTTTAGATACCTCTGCATTTTCGCCAAAATGATCCCCTAGATTATTAAGTAATTTTGTCCAGGAGCGCGCTGGCAGTAAGCCCGGTTGATAAGCAAAATGACATCCGCTGCATTCATTCTTGTAAAGTGTGTTTGTAACCGGAGCGACTCCGCTTGCTGATACCCCTAATCCGGGAGCAAGAATAAGTGCGGTACCGATTATCGCTACATATGCCTTAATTTTATTATTCATGATTGTCTCCATTATAAATTTAATCGTTTTAATTTAAGGTTGTTTATTTGTCGCGAAGATATTCAAGAACATCTCCTTTTTCTTGTGGTGTGCATTCTCTACCTACAACCCATTTACAATTTCGTTTAAACCATTTTTCTATAAACTTTGGATCAGTAAAACGCTCAGCGTTAGTTGAAGGAGATAAAGGGTCAATAACCTTGCCAGTACGCGCATGTTTCCCTTTGTTTTTTAAATTATCGGTATGGCATGTTCCGCAATTTCTTTGTTTGCTGGAATCTTTTGGGTCGGGGAAGTTCTTGTGCCATAATGTGTCACCTCGGTCGGCACTAAAGTCGCTTGCACCCAGTGCCTTATAGGCTTGTTGTCGACTATCAATTTCGTTTGCCATGACAGCAGAACCGGCAAAAAATGATAAGTTAATCAATATAATTAGTGATGTTTTTTTCATGGAGAAATATCCTTTTCAGAGCGAGATGCGCTTAATGCCTGTTAATCTTTTTGCTCGTTAACTATAGTAGCTATATTACTGAATATCAAATTCGACTCGGCGTTATCTTACTGCACTAAGTCCCTGCTTTTATGGTAGTAATAAACGTATTTTCTGGCTCTTTTTTATCCTGAAAAACGTTTGTATGACTTAAATTATCGGTCAGGATTGTTACTGGTGGTTTTCCGGAACATTACAATTTGGTAACCTTTGTTTTTCGTAGTGTTAATGCATAGTTGTTTTTTATGAATAAAAACCATTTTAAGAATGCTGTGTATATATGAAAATAATTATATATTGTTTGTGGTTTTTCCTAAGTTAATTTAAAGTGCTAATTAGTTGAGGTTGGTTGATAGCAAGAGCGATAAGAGGAGTTAGGAATGAGCGATAAAATGGTTGATGTAATGCTGCACATTGATGAAACATTGCAACATGCTGAGTTGGAATCAATTAGAGATGATATATTGAAAATGAATGGTGTTATGGCTGCAGACTATCATGACGAAAAGCCGCACTTGATGATAATTGAATACAACCCTGATGATGTTAATTCGTCAGACTTTATTGAGAAAGTTAAAATTAAAGGTGTTCATGCCAAACTTGTCGGATTGTAGGTAATCATTGTTGTAAGTGGTTATAGTTGGTGATTACCTGAGTGGTTTCGATTTTATTTAGTCTGTTATTTGGGCGATTCGTCGCCTATTATCAAGCTTGATCATTAATGATTTGAGTCACGGCTTCCTTTAATTCAACCACGTTAATGGGTTTAGTTAGGTATTTTAGAAAGCCCGCCTTTAAACCTTTTTGAATATCTTTATTCATTGCATTAGCGCTTATCGCGATAATGGGGGTGTCTTTACATGACTCCATTGCTTGTAGTCGTTTCAATGCCTCAAAACCATCAATGCCAGGTAAGTTAATATCCAGCATTATCAAATTTGGTTTGTGAGCTTCGGCTAACTCAAGACCTAGAGATGCATTGGGTGCTGACAATAAAGTAACCCCATCAATGCGCGTAAATAATTGAGTGACAAGTCTTAGGTTGGCGGGGTTGTCTTCTACATAAAGAACCGTTTTGTTCGATTCATCGGCATTAGCAATATGACTTGTGTCATCGTGATCATCACTGAGTATCATATCAATATTCGCTGTTCCGAGCGTATGTTCAAATGCGGGTATTCTAAACCAAAAAGTGGAGCCTTTTCCTTGCTCACTATTAACCCCAATCTCACCGCCCATTAGTTCGACGAGCTTTTTCGTAATTATCAGGCCGATGCCCGTGCCCTCAATGTCAGTGTGCTCTGCATCGAGTCGCTCAAAGGCGTTAAATAGATGCTGGATTTTATCTTCTGTTAATCCAGCGCCGGTATCTGAAATACTGAAAATGACTTCTTCCTCGGAAATATTTTCTATACGAATCTCTATTTTTCCATTTTCGCTGTTATATTTTACAGCGTTGCTGAGTAGGTTTAACATAACTTGATTTAAGCGGGTGTGATCTGCCCAAACAGAATCAGTAATATCGGTGACTTTATTTGAAGGGATATTTTTTTGATTGTGTATAATTGACATAGTGAGATTGCGCTTTGTTACTAAAGGACAAATTAGTTTTAAACAGGTTGAGATAATATCGCTGATTTTAACTTCTTCAAGCGACATCTCAACGTGACCTGATTCAATTTTTGCTAAGTCCAATATTTCATTGATTAGAAGCATCAAGTGTTTTGCAGCGGTAAGGATCTCGTCAACATTCTCCAACTGTTGAGGGTTGTCTTCTTCGTTGTAGTCCAGTTTTAATAGTTGAGCAAACCCCATTATGGCATTCATCGGCGTGCGAAGCTCATGACTCATACTGGAAAGAAAATCTGTTTTTGCTCTACTGGCATTACCAAGATTTTCAATCGTATCATCGAGTTCTGATAATGACATATTGATATTTTTAATTAGGTTTTTGAGTTCGCCTTTTAGCTCTAGTGTGATGTTCTGGCTGAAATCACCTGCTGCGGCTTTTTCCAGCACATGATTGATTTCTGTTAATGTTTGTTGAGTACGTTGTCCGGATTCATTGACGCTATTTTTTAATCTGTCCAGGTCACCTTTAAGCGGCGTTATCATGCGAGCGCTATAATTTCCATCCGAGTGATCATTCAGCACTGTACCAATTTCGTTTATGGCCTGTTCAAATGAATCGGTTAAACCATTAATGGCTCTGGCAGCATCCCCCATTTCATCTTTGTGATCGGTGATTATTCGTTTTGAAAAGTCACTTGTCTTATGAATGTAACGGATGAATTTAGCCAATTCAATGAGTGGGCGTGAAATGGATCGGTAAATAAATATGGCAATCGTTGAGTTTAGAATAATACGAGCAATAATAACGAGGATGAGATAAAGAATAATGCTATCTTTAATATCCAGACCACGTTTCAAACTATTGCTTGCGATTTCTAGTTCCCTGTCGGATATTTCCTGCATCAGAGAGTCGAGTTTATTAAACGTTTCCTGTCCCTTTGAGTTAATAAGTTCGTATGCAAGTTGAGTGTTAAAATTAAAATGTAAGTCGAAGGCCTCTTTTCGTATTTCATCCATGGATAAAAAATGGGGTAGTGCATCATCAAATGTAGGGGCTTGTTGTTGAAATTCAGTGGTGATGGATTTAGATCTTTCGTCTAATAAACGCTTTCCTAGTAGCATGCTATCCGGATCCTGGGTTCCAAGGTATTGATAGCTAGCAATCATGAACTCATGGATGCTGTCGTCAAGATGGGCCACCGTAGATAAGGTGGTCATATTTTCATTGTAAATATCGCCGAAAACATCGCCCATTTTATTGATGTAAAAAATACTGCCGACACCAGCAGAAATTACAGCCATAGTGAAAATAACGAAGGCGAGCGTAAGTTTTGATGAAATACCAAATCGAAGATTCATCTCGGATGATGACTCATTTTTGTGTTAGTCCAAGCTCATTTAATACCTCAATTATGATTGAGGTGTCGTACATATCTTCAGGTTTGTAGTGGCGATCATTTTTATAACCTATTTCCCTTCTGATTTTATTCAGTGTTTTAAATGTTTTTGGAGTGTCACTATTAACCCGATATAAATCTTTTGTAGGGATAAGCATAGATCGAGGGTTTAACGCTAAATAATCAGCATCAGACTCTATGCCTGCGAGGTCCAGAGAATCTTTAAATGCTTGATGTAATATTTCCTTGTACTCGGGTGCATTTTTGTCATCCTCAATCCATATCATGGATTTAACCCAAGCCTTGAGAAACTTTTTTAGTATGTCGCGCGGGATTTTTTCTTCACTTTCAAAATAGGATGGCCCTCCCGTTGTTGCGGCAATGTACAGCTCTCTATCGATGGGGGCTAATTTCCCCTTTCCTGATTTGAGTGATTGATTCATGTATTTACCATTAAAGATCATTCCACTTACGCGATTGATGTCAAAGTTTTTAGAGCCTTCGAGATTATTCATTTCTACGATATTTACGTCACGCATAGTTAACCCGCCCTGACTCATATAGTTTTGTATAAACCAGTGAGTGCCAAAATAATCTGCAAAGACGGCAACATTTTTCCCTTTTAACTTTTTTGGCGTCATGTCTTTTGGGATTACCATTTTATAATCATCACTGTCGTAAGACATAAGAGCCAATCGTTTGGCGGACGAGCCTCGGTAGTACATATCGACTTGTGTCGCATTCCATAATCCAGAAAAATCCAGCTTGTTATTAGCTAGCGCTCTGACCCAGTCACCCGTGCTAGTGTAATAAATAGACTTTACATCCAGCCCCTCTGCTTGATAAAAACCCTTATAGTCGGCGACAACAAATTCACCAGCGGGAATGTAGGGGATAATTCCCACAGTGTATTGTCGGGCAAATGCGGGTGCTGCCAATAGCGATGAGACAAGTAAAATAATAAGGCAGCGGATTTTCATGGCTTCTTCCCTTGGTGCTGATTAGACGAAAATAATAAGGTGTAACTCTTATATGAGTTATCGTTAGTGTTATCGGCAGTTCCAGTGTTTTTTTTTAGTAAAACTCAGGGCTTATTTACTTGGTATCCTGTTTTTAAACCCTCTGCATATTAGTGTTTTAGTAAACAGGTAGTATTTTTGTCGAAATGACAGCGAGTTGGAATGAGACCATTTATTTAATGCGGTTTAAAAAAATATTTTAAATATTTCTTAAATTAAAAATGGTTTTAATATTTGTTGGTATTTACGTTATTTAATTTATGAATTTGTTTTGTAATGAGTGGCGGAGGGGGAGTGCCGTATATAATTTAGGGTTTTGTCTAACAATCTGTAACATAAAAATAAAAGGCGAAAGCCACCCCTAATCTGAAACATATGACATTACTGATGCTGTGTTACAGTTGTTGACTGGCTAGATCAATATGAACAATGGCCTGGGTTAATCTGATAATATGGCAATGCTACGTCATATTGCGTTGAACCTCTTTAAGCAAGAAACAACATTAAAACGCGGGATGAAAACAAAGCGACTAAAGTCTGGGTGGGATGAAAGTTATCTGCTCAAAGTTTTAGGTATTGCAAGTTAATTTATATGCAATTGCCCTGGGTGAGTAGGGGGCTTTTTTAGATGCATTAATCTGTTAAACTACAATTGGTGGAGTTTATTTGTGCGCTTAACAAAAACAGGTCGAGTACAAGAAATTTATTATCATATGGTTAACTTTTTGTGACTACTCAGCGTATTCATCTTTCACCTCATATCTGCGTTGTTTTCGTACTCAATCGGTCACATATTTTTATATACTCCCTCTCTCCGTGCGAAAACGCCTTGGTCTGAGGCAAAATCTAAACACGCTGAGCAGTTACAACTTTTTTAGAGAGCTTAAAAACACTGTGCCGCAGTTAACTCCAGATGCTTGTTGGGAACATATTTTGGCCAGTGCTATGAGGTCTTTTAACTTGAAAGCAGGACAGGAAGAGATCGCTGAGTTACCCGCATCGGGATAATTTTAGCTTAGTGAAATAGATTGAAAATTCACGCTGAAATTGACCATTTGGTAGGGTTAACTGCGTTTTTTAGGTTGAGCGTTATTTCATTGCCCCGCTGACCTGTAAGCCCAAAAATAGTGGGCGAGATATTGATACCCATATTACCTTTTGCTTATGAAGCCGTGAGAAGCTTTATGTTTCAATAGGTTTGCTGGGTATTAACATCTTTCTTCACTTACAAGGCCGTAGAAGAGCCTTACATAAAGGTTTTTTGTTAATATTCTCCGATAGTTGCTGCAGGCTCCTAACCAGGCACCGCGGGTTTTTACTTGGCCACTACATGGCCCTAAAATGGCACTAAAAATAAAGACTAGCGTAGATGTATCATAAAATCCCTTCTTATGTACAAAATCGTTTTAAATCTAAACAAATTGAACTATAGTTAATTGATTTTAAACAATCGTGTCTTTTCAAGAGGATAGATAGTGACTGATTTTAAAAATATACTTGTAGCGGTTGATGTCTCGAACGAAGCTGAGTTTGTGATGAGAAAGGCTAAGTATATTGCTGAAAGATTTGATTCTAACCTGACTATTATTCATGTAGTCGAACCGGTAGTGCTCGATTATACAGTTGATTTGGTTCCTTCATTTAACGCTGATATTGAAGAGAGTTTAATTGAACGGGCTAACTTATTTGTGAAGCAGTCCATGGAAAACTTAAATTTGAATGGTGCTGAGTGTAAAGTGCTTGTTGGCTCGACTAAACATGAAATTCATCGAGAGGCTAGAGAGGCCAATATGGACCTAATTGTAATCGGCACCCATGGTAGGCATGGTCTTTCACTCTTGCTTGGGGCCACGGCTAGTGCTGTTCTGCACGGAACTCCTTGTGATGTATTAACGGTTAAAATTAGTTAGTTTATGTTTTTTAGTTTATTGCCGCTAGGGTTTATGGGTGAGTCTGTTTACGATTACTTGTAAGTATTTATCGATTTGGTTGTTTGCGAATATGCCTGCTTGGCAGATGGTGCTCAGCTCGATTTTATTGAATCAATTAAAACGTATGTAATAGATGATAAAGACGTTTCTTCATTTATTCGCGTTTCTATACACCCATATTTAATAAAGGGATTTTTTGTGCGTAAGGTTGTTTTTCAATTGGTTACACAGGGGGCTCTCCTGTTTTTTTGCCTTTTAGGGGCTGCTGCCACGTATGCTGATTCTGGTATGCTTGAAGCTGTGATTCAGGGCAACCTAACAAAAGTGAAAGCGTTAGTAAAAAGTGGTGCGGACATAACTTATGTCGATAATGAGGGTAATAGCTTACTGTTTAATGCGACGATAAATGGGAGGACTCAAATGGCCGAATGGTTATTGAATCAAGGGGCCAATCCTAATGATAAGAATAAATATGGCGCCCCAATATTGATAACAGCAGCGGGCAGTGGCTATGACAGTCTTGTTAAATTGCTGTTAAAAAAGGGAGCTAATGTTAATGCAAAGTTTGAGCGTTATGATAATGTATCTGCTCTAATGCTCGCCGCACAAGATGGGCATTTAAAAACTGTCGATGTGTTGTTAGCAAATGGTGCGCAGGTGAATGCCGAAACAGTTAATGGTGATACAGCTTTGATCGCAGCGACTGCAAAAGGGCATATTGAAATAGTGGATCGCTTAATAAAAAAGGGCGCTGGGGTTAATGTACGTTCTGAAACAGGTTATTCCGCGTTATTTGTTGCAATAAGTGAGGGTAATGATGAAATGGTTTCGTTTCTACTGGAAAAGGGAGCCGATCCTAATGTGCCGGATGACAACGGCGATACCGCATTAAGTCTGGCTAAAAGAATCAAGAACCCAGATATTATTAATTTGCTAAAAAGCAAAGGTGCTAGGTAGACGAATAACACAGTTTTCGTTTATCCAGTGACCGTATGATTTTTGTAACTAACATTCTAAGTAGTATTTTCAGTGAAAATAATAAATATAGTAATTCTATTTTGGGTGATTTTTTTATCTTCCTGTTCGTTATGGAAGGCAAATGACTGGAATGCTTATAAAGTGACGCTAGAAGTTCAAGATGAATCTGGTCAAGCTGTTCCTGACGTGAACATTCAGACCGCAGGAATGCATGAAAAGAAAACAAACAACCAGGGGAGGGCGACACTATTTTATACTCAAGCAGGTTTTCATATTGCTACTCTCCACGAGGTTGGTATGTTAACCAAGCAAATTAAAATCGATATCCCCAGAGATGCAAACAAAATAGTTACGCTTAGCCTTAAATCAAAATAAAGTGGTTCGTTACTAGCCGGGATATTCCATGAACTACTATAAATATGTAGATATTCTTAAATATATTTCCCAAGAAAATAGTTCAACATTGTTTTCACTTGCAGAACTGCTCGGAATTACTCAAAAAGACCTTTTTTTGTACGTGCAGGAGCTTCGTAGCTATGGCTGTCCGCTTGGTATAAATAAGGACAAAACAATTACGTTATTGCGCTCGCTCGATGCGTATAATCACGACCAGATCCTTTACGAAATCAGTTCCGAACTTAATATAAAAGATATTGAATTAGCGATATTTCTTTCTTTGAGTTCATCAAATACCCACCTTAAGTCACTTCCTTGTAAAGAAAGTAAAATACAAGCTTGCCTAGTTGAGCATCAAACGGAGGGTCGTGGACGACGCGGAAAATCATGGGTCTCACCCTTCGGTGCAAATATTTACTTGTCAATCCGGAAAAAAATACAAGTTAGTCCAAAAGAGTCCGGGTGCGCCAGTTTAATTGTGGGGCTTGCGGTAATAAGTGCATTGGAGTCTATGGGCTATTACGGCATGGAGATAAAGTGGCCAAATGATATTTATTTTCAAGGTAAAAAGTTAGCGGGTGTGCTCATAGAGGCTGTGTCCGTTAAGGTCAATAGCGTTGAATTGGTTGTGGGTATAGGTCTAAATATTAATATGTCGCAGGATGCTTCTAAGCATATAGATCAGCCATGGATTGATTTGTATCAAATGTCATCAAAAAAACCGCCGTCTAGAAATGAAGTTGCTGTAGCGCTTATTACTAATATTAATTCAAACCTCGCGTTGTTTGAGGTGGCGGGATTAGCTGCTTTTTTAAACGATTGGACGCAATATGATTATTTGAATGGTAAAACGATCACGGTTAAACAAGAGCAAGTTGAAGTATATGGAAAAGCCATGGGGATAAACGAACAGGGTGAATTGTTAGTAAGTAGTGATAACGAAATATTAGCGGTGAATGCGGGAGAGGTTAGCGTTCGACTCTTGTTATCGTCTAATTGCGAGTGAATCGAATGAATATTCTAGTTGATGTGGGCAATAGTCGGATTAAATGGAGAATGACTTCGATTGAAAGTGATGGAGGTATAAACGCTTTCGCTTACAAGGCCGAAACACTAGTGACTCAGCTTGATGCGCTATTTCAAGTACCCAAGCAACAAATTGATAACGTGTACGTGTCAAATGTTGCAGGTGAAAAAATTAAATCAAAGCTTATTCAATGGTTTGCCGATAGACTTAATATTAAGCCAAAGTTTGCAACTAGCCGTAAAGAAATGCGTGGCTTAAGAAGTGCATATATTCAACCTGATCAATTAGGAGTTGATCGCTTTTTAGGAATGATCGGCGCTCAGCTATCCTATGAGGGAGCAAAAGTGGTCGTTGATTGCGGAACAGCGACAACAGTGGATTGCATAAACTCGGATTCAGAGTTTATTGGAGGAGTGATATTGCCTGGGCTGAGTTTAATGCGGGCATCGTTATCAGTTAAAGCAAATGCTCTGAATTTCCCCATGCTTGATGAAGGTGTTACTTTGTTCGCGACGGATACCACGACCGCTATTTCTTCTGGAACGATATTCAGCATTACAGGCGTGATTGAAAGTGCGGTAAAAAAAATGTCAAAAATGAGTGGTGCGGAAGTAGGTTGTATCATTACCGGCGGAGATGGCGAAACAATTCAGTCTTATCTTGATATTGATTCTGATTATCAGGAAGACCTAGTGTTAAAAGGATTATCTGCGTATTTTCAGGAAAAATGAATGGGTATTAAGTAAAGAATGAATCAGCTCAAAATTTTACAATGGTTAGGTGCCGCGCTCTCGGTAATCATTGTGGTCATTATGCTTGCTAATTTATCCGAAAATGATGGAGTAGCTCTCCAGCGTGAAATAATTTACCCGCCAAATCTTGAAACGATCATCTTAATTAATAGTGCCGAATACCGAGCCTTAGTTTTAGCAAAAAAAGAGAAAATCGTTAATGTGTGCTACGAACTTGGTCCATTTACAGAAAAGGAAAACATAGATTCGATTGAGCGGAGACTGGCAAAGCGAGAGTTTAAAATTGAGCAAAAAACGGATACGGAAAATGAAGTCATTGGGTACTGGGTTTATCTTAAACCAGAAAGAAGTCGTGCAATGGGCCGGCTTAAGGTAGAAGAAATCAAACTTAAGGGGCTTAAAGATGTGGTTTTGCTTACACGGAACAATCCGAGATATGCGATATCTCTGGGCTTTTTTAAGACAAAGCCATTTGCGAATAAACGATTACTAAAAGCGCAGTCCCTTGGGTTGGATGCAAAAATGGATGAGCGTCGAAAAAACCAGGACTACCAATGGTTATTATTGAAAACAGTGGACAAAAAAGACATGACGCAGCACGAATGGTTAAATATTCTACAAGACTATAATAAAATTGAATTAAAAACAGTAAATTGCCAGTAATAGTTGAATTTGAATCTTGCCTTTTGTTGTGAAGTCTATATAATCTCGGCCTCAAAGCTGGTGTAGCTCAGTTGGCAGAGCAGCTGACTTGTAATCAGCAGGTCGTAGGTTCGACTCCTATCACCAGCTCCATCTTGAAGATCAAAGGCTTATCGCGAAATCGATAAGCCTTTTTTTATTCCATTTCTCAGATTGATTTCTTTATTGTTTTTATTCCATTTTCATTTCTACGAAAAGCGTGAATAGCATCTCAATACTCCCTTTTAGTTACTATGGATTTGTCGCTAGGTGACGAAAGATATAGGGAATTTGTTATATTGAGTAACCGAATGAAAAAACAATTGTATTCACTAACTGCAAACAGGCAAGACGGCCAGTTTATTGTCAATTTGGCTGAAATATTGGTGAGCGCGGGCCTGGTGATTGGCGCTGCTTTTCAAGCGCAGGTGTTTGTTCAGAATTATCAATTCGAGTCATATTATGATGATTTAAAAGCCGTCGAGACCGTATTGTGGGATTACAAGGGTGTTACTGGCCGTTGGCCGGGTGATTGTAATGCCGACGGTGTGATTGATATAGGTGTCGTAAAAAATGCCGCAAAGAACGTTTCAGGAGGTAGTTGTGCTTTTGACCTAGGTTCAGAAGACGCCATAATGCGAGTTCTAAGTGATTTAGCTAGCGCGAATATGCTTGATGATAATCTTAGGGCTGAGTTTGCAAATGAAGGTAAGCCTCGTATTCAACTTGCTCATGACATGCATTATGGAGCCCAGGCACAAAATGTGTTGGTTGCCTTTGATGTCTCCGTTGAGCTTGCTGAATGGCTCGACAATAAGATAGACGGTGGTTTGGCATCCAATGAAGGGCGAGTTCGGTTATGGGGCCCAAATCTTAATCAAGAGTGGCCGAAACTAGAAGAATCAACTCAAGTTAGTATTGCCTATTATTTTGACACTAAAATTTAGATGAATTGAATAGCAACAAAAAAAGGCGCTTAATCATTAAGCGCCTTTTTATTTCAAGCCTAAAAACTCAGAAATTAATAACGATAATGTTCTGGTTTGTATGGGCCATTAACTGAAATGCCCAGATACTCAGACTGTTCTTTTGTCATTGTTGTTAAGTTCACGCCGATTTTTTTCAGGTGCAAACGAGCAACTTTTTCGTCTAGGTGTTTTGGTAAAATGTAAACTTTGTTTTCATAATTACTTGAGTTAGCCCATAACTCCATTTGCGCCATAACTTGATTTGTAAATGAAGCAGACATAACAAAGCTTGGGTGACCTGTAGCACAACCTAGGTTTACTAAGCGGCCTTCAGCAAGGATGGTCAGCTTTTTACCGTCAGGGAAAATGACGTGATCAACTTGAGGCTTGATATTGTCCCATTCGTAACCGCGGATGGATGCGATATCGATTTCTGAATCAAAATGCCCAATGTTGCAAACAATGGTTTCATCTTTCATGGCAACCATGTGTTCGTGATTAATAACATTTACGTTACCAGTTGTTGTAACAAAAATGTTACCTGCTGGTGCAGCCTCTGCCATAGTAACAACGCGGTAGCCTTCCATTGCTGCCTGTAATGCGCAGATAGGATCAATTTCTGTAACCCAAACTGTTGCGCCCATGCCTTTAAATGCTTGAGCGCAGCCTTTGCCTACGTCACCGTATCCTATAACAACGCAGGTTTTGCCTGCAATCATTACGTCAGTTGCGCGCTTAATGCCGTCGAGCAAAGATTCGCGACAGCCATAGAGATTGTCGAATTTTGATTTAGTAACAGAATCATTTACGTTGATTGCTGGTACTTTCAAAGTTTCGTTTGCAACCATTTCATATAAACGATGAACACCTGTTGTTGTTTCTTCAGACAGGCCTTTAACATCGGCTAATAATTCTGGGAATTTATCATGCATCATGATGGTAAGGTCGCCGCCATCATCTAGAATCATGTTTGGTCTCCAGCCATTTGGACCAGTGATCGTTTGCTCAATACACCATTCAGCTTCTTCTTCCGTTTCGCCTTTCCAAGCGAAAATAGGAATGCCGGCAGCAGCCATTGCAGCAGCAGCTTGATCTTGTGTTGAGAAGATATTACACGAAGACCAGCGAATTTCTGCGCCAAGGTCGATTAATGTTTCCATCAATACGGCTGTTTGAATTGTCATGTGAAGGCAGCCCGCAATACGTGCGCCTTTTAAGGGTTTTTGGCTTCCGAATTCTTCACGTAATGCCATCAAGCCTGGCATTTCTGTTTCGGCTATCTTAACTTCTTTGCGGCCCCAGTCGGCCAATGAAATATCAGCAACCTTGTAATCACTCATAATAACTCTCCATATTTGTACAAGCGCTGTTGTAAAGTTAACCATTTCGTTGAGCCTGGCAGGGGGCCTGTTGCAACGCTTCTCAACGAATGGTTTTAATAAACTATTTTGTAACTACTCGGCGTATTCATCTTTTGCCTCATATCTGCGTTGTTTTCGTGCTCAATCGGTCACATATTTTTATATGCTCCCTCTCTCCGTGCGAAAACGCCTTGATCTGAGGCAAAATCTAAACACGCTGAGCAGTTACACTATTTTAAGTAACTGTTCAGGGTGTCTAGGTTTTATTCTAGGCCGGGAATGCACCGCCCTAGGGAAAAAGACAGAATACTCTGTATAGTTACAGGCCGGCAGCATCCTTTAGAGCGGCAGCTTTATCTGTTTTTTCCCAGGTAAACTCTGGTTCTTCGCGACCGAAGTGACCATAAGCGGCAGTTTTACCGTAAATTGGTCTTAGCAGGTCTAGCATGCTAACAAGGCCTTTGGCGCGCAAGTCGAAAAACTCACGAACAAGCTCGACAATTCGAGATGCAGCCACTTTTTCTGTACCAAAAGTCTCGATAGAAATAGATGTAGGCTCTGAAACACCGATTGCATAGGAAATTTGAATTTCACATTTGTCAGCTAAGCCGGCAGCTACAATGTTTTTTGCCACATAACGACCAGCGTATGCTGCAGAACGATCAACTTTTGATGGATCTTTACCTGAGAATGCACCGCCACCGTGACGTGCCATTCCGCCATAAGTATCAACGATGATTTTGCGACCGCTTAAGCCGCAGTCACCGACAGGTCCGCCGATAACAAAGCGGCCAGTGGGGTTAATGAAATACTTGGTGTCTTTACTTAACCATTCTTCGGGCAAAACTGGCTTGATGATTTCTTCTCTAACCGCTTCGATAAGGTCTTTTTGTGCAATATCCGGTGAGTGTTGTGTCGAAAGTACAATAGCTTCGATAGCAACGGGTATATTGTTTTCGTAACGGAAAGTCACTTGGCTTTTTGCATCGGGTCTTAACCAAGGTAAAACGCCATTTTTACGGACTTCTGCCTGACGCTTAACTAAACGATGAGCGTAAGTGATTGGAGCAGGCATCAGTACCTCGGTTTCATTGCTTGCGTAACCAAACATAAGACCTTGGTCGCCGGCACCTTGTTCGTGGTCATCAAGCTCGTCAACGCCCTGCGCAATATCGGCAGATTGTTTGTCGATCGAGCTAATTACGGCACAAGACTCCCAGTCAAAACCCATGTCGGAATGGTTGTAACCAATACGCTTAACGGTTTCTCGTACGATTGCCTGCATATCAACCCAGGCACTTGTTGTGATTTCGCCAGAAAGAATAACCATGCCTGTATTGACTAAAGTTTCGCAAGCAACACGTGCTTTTGGATCTTGTTCAAGTATGGCGTCAAGTACGGCATCAGAAATTTGGTCTGCAACTTTGTCCGGGTGTCCTTCAGAAACTGATTCTGATGTAAAAACGTAATCCTTCAGCATTTTATTCCTCTTTAATGTCCCTAAATAGCTATTTGGGTTAATTGGCACTCAAAACGGTGAGTTAACGGCAGATTGCTTGTGCGTATTTATAAAATAGTATAGATATAGCGAATTGCTGGTATTTTACTTAGAAATAGCTAACTGTATAGCGATAATCTTGAATTGGAGTGTTAAATGGTCAGTTTACAAACACCTGTATGTGATTTTGGTCGGCCGGCGATCGGTTTTTCTTTGCCTGGTGTCGATGGTAGTGATTGGGACCTGGGAAAAGCGGCGGGTGAAAATGGACTGCTGGTCATGTTTATCTGTAATCATTGCCCGTATGTGAAATCTATTCGTGATCGAATTGTGCGCGATGCCCGAGAATTGAAAGATAAGCATGGTGTAAATACGATTGCGATTATGTCAAATGATTCGTCACTTTATGAGGAGGATTCATTTCAAAATATGAAAGTGATTTCTGAAGAGTATGATTTCCCTTTTCCTTATGTGATTGATGAAACACAGCAAGTGGCGAAAGCCTACGGCGCTGTTTGTACCCCTGACTTTTTTGGTTATAACAGTCGGCTAGAGCTTCAATATCGCGGAAGACTGGATGAGAGTAAAAAGCTGGCTGCAGCTGACGATGTGAGACGGGACTTGTTTGAGGCCATGAAGCAGGTATCAATAACGGGTAAAGGTCCGGAAGAGCAAATCCCTAGCATGGGTTGCTCTATTAAGTGGAAAGATGAATAGCTGGTCCTTGTTGATAGTGTGAAATTGATGCAATAAACTGCTCGTATAGGGTGCTGTCGGTATTACCGTGGATTATCTGTGATACGTTAGTTCCTTATAAAACAAGTACATAGGCAAAGCTCTCCCTCACGTTAGCTATTAGCTATTGCTGTTATTATCTATCTGAGAGAAAATACGCCCCTTTTTCTGGCGAAGTGCGTAGTTTGCGACTGAATATGTGAATTTAAATGGCCGTCGAGTAGTGAGTGTGCTTGTTCGCAATGCCTTCGCAGAGATTATTTTAGAAAGCCAAATTCCTTGAAATGGTATTTTACCGTTTTGAAAAAGATTTATTTTAAAATGTAACCTTAAGGAGAGATATATGACATCTCGTAGAGATCTGGCCAATGCAGTTCGTGCACTTAGTATGGACGCAGTGCAAAAGGCAAATTCCGGACACCCGGGCGCACCAATGGGTATGGCTGATATAGCCGAAGTATTGTGGAACGATCATATGACTCACAATCCTGCTAATCCAGACTGGGCTAACCGAGACCGTTTTGTATTGTCGAATGGCCACGGTTCAATGTTGATTTATTCTTTATTGCACCTGACCGGTTATGCATTGCCAATTGAAGAGTTGAAGCAGTTTCGTCAATTGCACTCAAAAACACCAGGGCATCCAGAATATGGATATGCACCAGGCGTTGAAACTACCACAGGCCCGCTAGGCCAGGGTATTACCAATGGCGTAGGTATGGCGATTGCCGAAAAAGTATTGGCAGGCCAGTTTAACCAGAAAGGTCATGACATCGTTGACCATAACACCTATGTGTTCTTGGGTGATGGTTGTTTGATGGAAGGTATCTCACACGAAGCATGTTCATTGGCCGGTACTCTTGGTCTTGGCAAATTAATCGCATTCTGGGATGACAACGGTATTTCTATCGATGGCCACGTAGAAGGCTGGTTTACAGATGATACCCCTAAGCGTTTTGAGTCTTATGGCTGGCACGTAATTGCTGATGTTGATGGGCATGATCCTGTTGCACTTGAAAAAGCGATTTCGACTGCAAAAGCAATGACAGACAAGCCAACCATGATTTGCTGTAAAACAATTATTGGTTTTGGTTCACCTAATAAAGCGGGTAGCCACGCATGTCACGGTGCAGCATTAGGTCAGGACGAAATTAATCTGACTAAAGCGGCATTAGGCTGGGATCACGGTGCATTTGAAATTCCTGCTGACGTTTACGCGGGTTGGGATGCTAAGGATAAAGGCGCAACTGCTGAAGTTGTATGGAATGACAAGTTCGCAGCATACAAATCTGCGTTTCCTGAACTAGCCGCAGAATTTGAGCGACGTATGGCCGGTGAAATGCCAGCTGACTGGGCTGCAAAATCAGCTGACTATGTTGAGTCTGTGAATATTGCAGCTAAGAGTCCTGCAACTCGCCAGGCGTCATTAGCATGTATCGAAGCATATTCTCCGATGTTGCCAGAGTTGTTTGGCGGTTCTGCTGACTTGGGTTGTTCTAATCTGACTGAATGGTCTGGTTACAAGCCGATGATTAGCAACGAAGATGCTAACTACATCAATTACGGTGTGCGTGAATTTGCTATGTCAGCGATCATGAATGGAATTACACTTCATGGCGGACTTGTGCCTTTTGGAGCAACATTCCTGATGTTCTCTGAATATGCGCGTAACGCATTGCGTATGGCTGCGTTGATGAAAATTCAAAGCATTTTTGTTTTCACTCACGACTCAATTGGTCTTGGTGAAGATGGCCCAACACATCAACCTGTTGAGCAAATACCAACATTGCGAATGATTCCAAACATGGCCGTATGGCGTCCATGTGATGCAGTTGAGTCAGCTGTTTCATGGAAATGTGCAGTAGAGCGTAAAGATGGCCCATCAACATTGATCTTTTCTCGTCAAGGTTTGCCACATCAAAATCGTGATGCGACTCAAATCGCAAATATCGCAAAAGGTGGTTACATTCTTAGAGATACTGATGGATCTCCTGATGCAATCATTATTGCCACTGGTTCTGAAGTCGCACTAGCGATGGAAGCAGCCGAAGCGATGGCTGGTAAGGGTAAAAACGTTCGTGTTGTTTCTATGCCGTCTACCAATCTATTTGATGCGCAAGATGATGCTTATAAAGAATCTGTATTGCCAGCTGGCGTTACTGCGCGTGTTGTTGTTGAAGCAGCTACGCCTGATGCATGGTACAAATATGCAGGCTTAAACGGTAAGGTTATCGGTATGACGTCATTTGGCGAGTCCGCACCAGCACCAGAGCTCTTCAAAATGTTTGGCTTTACTGCTGAGAACGTTGTGAGCGCTGTTGAATCGGTAATGTAAATAAAGTTTCTCCCTCGTGAGCATTAAAGCCACGTGGGAGAAGCGCAGTTTAAAAAAAGAATTTTTTAGTAATCTGGAGATGTAATCATGACAATTAAAATCGGTATTAACGGTTTTGGCCGAATTGGCCGCATGGCGTTCCGCGCTATTTCACAAGACTTTCCTGGAATGGAAGTTGTTGCAATCAACGATTTGCTAGAAGCAGACTACCTTGCGTACATGTTGAAATATGACTCAGTACACGGTCGTTTTAACGGCGATGTTTCTGATGATAATGGCAGCTTGATTGTTAACGGCAAAAAGATTCGTCTTACTGCTGAACGTGATCCGTCTAACCTGAAGTGGAATGAAGTCGATGTAGATATCGTTCTTGAATGTACTGGTTTTTTCCTTACTGAAGAAACTTGTCAGAAGCACATCGACGCTGGCGCAAAGAAAGTTGTTCAGTCAGCTCCGTCTAAAGACAGCACACCAATGTTTGTATACGGCGTAAATCACGACGAATACGCAGGTCAGGCAATTGTTTCTGCAGCGTCTTGTACGACTAACTGCTTAGCGCCTGTTGCTAAAGTGTTAAACGACAATTTTGGCATCAAGCGTGGTTTGATGACAACTGTTCACGCAGCAACTGCAACACAAAAAACTGTTGATGGACCATCAATGAAAGATTGGCGCGGTGGCCGTGGTATTCTAGAAAACATCATTCCATCATCAACTGGTGCGGCTAAAGCTGTTGGTGTTGTATTGCCAGAGCTTAATGGCAAGTTGACTGGTATGGCTTTCCGTGTACCAACGTCAGATGTTTCTGTTGTTGACTTAACTGTTGAGCTAGAAAAAGAAGCAAGTTATGCGGATATTTGTGCGGTAATGAAAGCAGCTTCAGAGTCTGGTCCAATGAGTAAAACATTGGGTTACACAGATGAAAAAGTGGTTTCTACTGATTTCCGTGGTGTTGGTTATTCGTCAATTTTTGATGCAGAGGCTGGCATTGCTTTAGATAGCACTTTTGTTAAAGTTGTATCTTGGTATGACAACGAATATGGCTACACCTGTAATATGATGCGTTTTGTTGAGCACGTTGCTAGCAAATAATGCGTAAAAAAGAGGGGCGGATTTTCTGCTCCTCTTTTTTCTGTTTGGTTTTTATTACTATATGTTCGGCAATAAATCATCAAGAGAATAATTTGTTAAATGGTAGGCGTTTAGAAAAACCATTTACCAAATTATTTTAAACTTTAAGTTGTAGGAGATACTAATGTCAGTAATCAAAATGACAGACCTGGATTTAGCAGGTAAACGCGTTCTTATTCGCGAAGATTTAAACGTTCCGTTAAAAAATGGTGACGTAGGTGATGACACTCGTATTCGTGCTTCACTACCAACAATTAAGTTGGCGATGGAAGCTGGTGCGAAAGTGATGCTTATGTCTCATCTAGGTCGCCCTACAGAGGGAGAGCCTTCTGATGAAGCTTCACTTGCACCTGTTGTAGCCTATCTTTCTGGTTTGTTAGGTAAAGAAGTTAAATTAGTAAAAGATTATTTAGACAATGCGCCAGAATTAAATGATGGCGATGTTGTTGTTTTAGAAAATGTCCGTTTTAATGTCGGTGAAAAGAAAAACGCTGACGAGCTTTCAAAGCAATACGCTGGATTATGTGACGTGTATGTAATGGATGCATTCGGTACAGCTCATCGTGCACAAGCATCAACTCATGGTGTAGCTAAGTTTGCAGATACAGCTTGTGCTGGCCCATTACTCTCTGGCGAATTAGAGGCATTAGGTAAAGCATTAGATAATCCTGCTCGACCAATGGTTGCAATTGTTGGTGGGTCAAAAGTGTCTACCAAGTTGACTGTTCTTGAGTCACTTTCAAAAGTGGTTGATCAATTGATTGTTGGTGGCGGTATCGCAAATACATTTATCGCAGCGGCAGGTCATAACGTCGGCAAATCACTTTATGAAGCTGACTTAATTGATACAGCAAAAAAATTAACCGCTGATGCAAAAGCGCGTGGCGGTGATGTTCCTGTTCCAGTTGATATTGTTTGTGCGAAAGAATTTTCTGATTCTGCAGCAGCAGAATTAAAAGGCGCATCCGAAGCAACTGATGATGATATGATTTTTGACATCGGACCTGAATCGGCTAAACAGTTGGCTGAAATTATTAAAAATGCTGGAACAATCGTATGGAATGGCCCGGTTGGAGTTTTTGAGTTTGATCAGTTTGGCGAAGGTACAAAAGCTATCTCAATGGCTATCGCTGACTCAAAAGCATTTTCAATCGCTGGTGGCGGTGATACGCTAGCCGCGGTTTCTAAATACGGAATCTCCGATAAAGTATCTTATATTTCAACCGGCGGTGGCGCCTTCCTAGAGTTCTTGGAAGGTAAAATATTGCCAGCGGTTGCTATTTTGGAAGAGCGCGCGAAGTAATTTCAATATGTGGCAGCCAGGTGGCTGCCGTATACAATATTAGGAAAATATAAAGAATGCTCAGAAGAACCAAAATTTTGGCTACATTAGGTCCCGCAACGGACGACCCAAAGGTATTGGATAAGTTAATCGAGGCTGGCCTTGATGTTGTGCGTGTTAATTTTTCTCATGGCATTGCAGATGAACACAAAAAACGCGTAGAAATGGTACGAGATAGAGCGCGTGCACATGGTCGTCAGATTGGTGTCCTTGTTGATTTGCAAGGTCCTAAAATTCGCATCGAGAAATTCAAAAATAATAAAATTGAATTGGCCGAAGGCGACATTTTCACACTTGATGCAGAGTGCCCAACTGATGATGGGGATCAGAATCGAGTCGGCCTAGCCTATAAAACATTGCCTAATGATGTAAAGCGTGGCGATACGCTTTTACTCGACGATGGCCGTATCGTATTTTGGGTTGAGAATGTTGAAGGCCCACGAATCGAATGTAAAGTCGTTGTTGGTGGTGCATTGTCAGATCGAAAGGGTATTAACCTACAAGGTGGTGGTCTTTCTGCGCCTGCGTTAACAGAAAAAGATAAAGCTGATATTATCACTGCCGCTGAGCTGAAGGCTGACTACATGGCCGTTTCATTTCCGCGTACGGCTAATGATGTACATGACGCACGTAAATTGTTAACCAAAGCGGGTGGACATGCGGCTATTGTTTCTAAAATTGAACGTGCAGAAGCATTGCTCGTGCTGGAAGAAATAATTGAAGCATCTGATGCAGTAATGGTCGCTCGTGGAGACCTTGGTGTCGAAATCGGAGACGCTGAATTACCTGCCGTCCAGAAGCATATCATTCGTACGGCTCGTGATATGAACCGAGTCGTTATTACCGCAACTCAAATGATGGAATCAATGATTGAAAACCCGATTCCAACACGAGCAGAAGTTTTTGACTGCGCGAATGCGGTTATGGATGGTACTGACGCGGTGATGTTATCTGCGGAAACAGCGACTGGTAAATATCCAGACAAAGCGATTGCAGCAATGGATAGGATTTGTCGCGAAGCTGAGAAGCAGCGCATTGTTAAAGAATCCGACCATCGAATCAGTAGCAAATTTGAACGTATTGACGAAGGCATTGCCATGGCGGCAATGTATACAGCAAATCACCTTGATGTTAAGGCGATTGCAGCATTAACAGAGTCAGGCGCAACACCTTTATGGATGTCTCGTATCAGTTCGGACAGACCTATATACGCGTTAAGCAGTCATGTTGAAACACGTCGAAAAGTGACTTTGTATCGCGGCGTTTATCCGATTAGTTTTAAGTCTGATACCAGTAATCATGCGAAAGTAAACCGAGATGCGATTGATGAACTCGTTCGTCGTGGCGCTGTACGTGAAGGTGACCTGGTTATTATAACTAAGGGTGATTTCATGGGCGTTGGTGGCGGAGCAAACGCTATGAAAGTGGTTCGCGTAGGCGAGCTGGCTGATGTCGACTAAGTATTTTTGAGACCAGGTGCTTTGATGTCTGAGCATCGTTAGAACTCAATAGATTTTTTATTTTTTTATTTTTTATACATTTT
>JAOTSL010000078.1 GCA_029864945.1 Gammaproteobacteria bacterium | reverse complement strand
TTTTAATAGATACAACTCAGTGTCGAAACCCAATATAACTGGCCCCGCCCCATGAAGGACATAGTCGATAGAAATACCCTCTACATCAGGAATATGAGGTGCTTGCTTTACATTATCACTTAAATTTAATATTTTCTTTTCTTTGGTATTAATTTTATAGAGATGACGCTGACTGGCATTAACAAGAGTATATATTGGTTCCTGATCGATTCTAATCTCGAGACTGTTGCCATCACTCCAAATAATCTCTGTGAGAGATTTATTTTTCACCTCGATTTGTACAGCAGCGTACGAATATAAAGGTAGTAATCCTGTTACCAATAATACAACCAGTTTAGTAACATTTTTAAAAATCATGATATATTAACTCCGTGACTACTGAGTTGATTTAATACTTTAAATCAACTCATGTTTTTTTATTTTGACTAATTAAATACGTCCGTCAGGCAACAGTAAGCTAGGAATTAGATGGCACAAACTCACAATGCGTAGACGAATTAATTATCGTCACTTTTCCACCCCCCCCAAAAAAAAGCAGCTTTCATTTCATAAGCCGCTGGCACCCCACCAACCCCCTCACCTAGAATAACGACATGTTTCGTTACTTTTTCCACATCCTTTATTTTAGATTCGCGATCAAAGTCGCGTGCCTTTATTTATATTGATATTGATATACAGAAGAAATGTGCACTTTTCACAAATAGACTCCAGTCTTATATTCAACATAATACTACATCCGCATACAAAAACTAAAACCCTAAAAGCGAACAAAACTTAACCACCCAACATTGGCCGATGTCAGTCGTTTTACAAATCCTATCAAACGACATCTTCGCTTTTGATTTTTTACCCTCTACTTTTCAACAAGCCTGCCTAGCCTAAACTCAACTCAGTGTCGCAGCTGAAAACTCTAGACTGCTGTGTAACAGGGTCGATAAAACGTAGTTCTTTTGCCAATAACTGCAAAGGTTTCGAATAATTATCATCAGCTTTTGGCTGCAACGTTGGATAATACATATCATTTAATATTGGCCAACCTAATGCTTGCATGTGCAATCTTAACTGGTGTGTTTTCCCTGTAATTGGGTTTAATTCAAATAACGCTTTATCACCGGATTGCGCCAGACAACGAATCAATGAATGGCTATTCGGCTCACCTTCAATCACCTGCATGAGAAAACCGGGTTCAGATTTCACCAAACGATTTTTCACTTCCCACTGCTGGCCAACGAGATTTTCTTTGTTACTTACCCTAGCTATAGCGTGATAGGTTTTGTGTATTTCATGTCCACTGAACAGGTTATGGTAAAGATGGCGAGTAGCTGGATCCAATGAGAATAACACCAGACCAGTAGTAGCCCTATCCAGCCGATGCAAAGCCTGCAAATTATCCAGGCCAGTCTTTTTTCGTAACCGATTTTGCAAACACTCTTCGACATAAACACCAGTGGGAGCTATCACCAGAAAATGTGGTTTAAATGCCACTAAAATATGCTCATCCTGAAATAATATTTTTTCTTCAAATGGAATAACTGGTTCGATGTCAACCTCACGATAATAATAAACAAGTTGCTGCGCTTGAAAAGGTGAATCGGCAGTAATTAAAGAGCCATCACGGCAATGTACTTTGCCGCTCGCCACTCGTTGCCGCCAAACCTCAGGCCTGATATTCGGAAATTTAATAATAAGAAATTCCAATACACTGCTTATACCTGGATTGGTCTGCGGTAAACTAACCTTTGAAGGATATTTTGATATACTCATTTTATTGCTTGATAATCACTTGTTGGTTGATCTTATTTCACATAAAGAACAGCTAACATAAAAATATCGAATTTAACTGTGAAAATAATTACAATTTTATACTAAAACGGATATGAGAAGACCTTTAGTGAACAATTATTTAACCCCTATTAAATAAGGGAACAGGCCGTTAAATGCTGTTAAAAAGTAATATTCCTTATCGATAAAGAGCGACACCGACTCCTAATCCATTCATACAATAGCAATACCCGTTCACAACGGATCTCGAATTCTTTACCATCGTATACGTGCTAACATGAAACGTAGATTCGGCCATGATCCATTACAAACTTTCCCACTCTATAACATGACCTTTAACACCCCGGAATTTACCTTCTCTAAAATTAATTTGTCGTTGGGCATGATTTTTTGATTGCCCACTGTTTCGGTCATCAACACTTAATACCTGCCGACCCGTTTCGGGCGCTTCTAATTTATAAGCTACACCCTGATACAAGTAAAAAGCGCCTCACATAAACTTTCTTCCAAGAAGCGCAGCTGAACATTAATCATCGCTTTATCTATAGTTCGAAAAATACGAATAATACAGAAACTATATTCGACTTTATCGTCGGAAAAATCAAGGTTATCTTGATTGCGCACTAAGCGACGCGAGATACGAAAAAAGGTGCAAGAGCTACTTTAGGAAATCATTTTCCAGCAAATAAGGGGGAAACCCCAACAGAAAAAAGTGAATTCGAATTGTGTTGATACTACCATCACTAATTATTTACTTTTCTGTGAACTTCCAATCACAACAAATGGAATAGACTTTATTAAGAGAAATCTCGCGGTATCACCTGCTGTCATCTTGAGCAACACCCTCAACCTTTCTTTTATCCAAATTAATTTCTATTCAACAGAATAATTGGAAAAGTACTGACTGGGTGCGGCAGTTAAATTCGCCAGTTGACCGTGTGTTTTTCAAACCAGTAACGTTATAGGCGCTTTCTTCATAAAGCTTAATCAATTGTAGAAAACTTCAAATCATATTTACCAACAAAAATATCAACATTAAGTTGATTTATTAACTAGGGGATAATAGATAAACATGAAAAAATATATTAAGAAAAGCGCAATTGCGATTGCATTAGCAACTTTACCAATGGCCGCTGCGCAGGCAGCCGGAGGAAACAATCACGTCGCAGTATTTGCAGGTGCAACAGATACTTATCTAGGCACTAATCCAACATTCGGTATTGAGTACGAATACCTAACGCCACTATGGAATAAAAAAATCGGCATCGGCCTTGTCGCTGAGCGTATTTTTGATAGCGGCCACGAAGCTAATATACTTGTTGCTGGCGCAGTCATCCACCCATGGATGGGATTAAAGCTTAATTTATCTGGAGGAGTCGAGTTCGTAGACTCTAAAACTAAAAACGTAGCCCGTGCCGGGGTAGGTTACGACTTTCACTACAATAGTATTTCTTACGGACCTGTCTACAACTTTGACCGTATCGATGGACATAATGCACATGTAGCTGGCATCGCTATTGGCTTTGGCTTCTAAAAAAAAATCGATGACAATTAAATAAAAAGCATTTTATTTTCGCTTTTTAATTCTCTAATAATCAGCGTACTTATCCCAAGCAATTAATAAATACGCTGATTATCCACCCCCCTTTCAATTTTCACATTGGCGCTCTTTAAGCTAACCCAAAGAGTTACCCTGCTTCTATACCTTCGTAGATAATAGGATTTCCCCTACACTAATTTCGTAGTGTTACGCAATGAACATGTCACCGCCCTCTCCTCACGTCTTTTAATTAGAAGTATTTGATTCAAGAGGTACGGGGGAATACTTGGCTAACTATGACCTTGAAGACTTGATTTCCGTGATCGATGATTTAGCTGGAACTGAGTACACACCTCAGGAAACAATGGTTTTGATACAGCAACACTTCCTCAGCTACTCCTTGACGAAATTTTGAAGACACGCTACATAGTGCAACTACAACCTAACGAATAAGGACAAGCAAGGCTGAATATTTTAATAGAAAACTCACGTGGAGTCGCCAATATCAAACAATGCAGATTACAAAATATAATTCAGCTATTAAAACTCTCGAAACACCTACGATAAAACCAGCTGTCACATCTAATATTCGGAAATATCTTTGGCATCAATACAAATTACAGCAACTATTACGGTACAAAATTTCCACCTCACTTATATTATTTCAATCGCGTTTAGTAGCCAGCTTTAAAATAAGGTATATTTGATAGATCGTTACCAACAGCTCACCAGAGAGCAAGTAGTTTTTAAAATATGCCGTTAATACTTACCCATAATATTGAGCCAAAGAGTCTAACAAAAGAGATTTGAACAATGAATAAATTTATTAAAACGTCACTATTTGGTGGGTTAGTTGTTATTTTACCAATTGCCATTTTGGGGTTTTTCTTTAAGTGGTTATTTACCTTAGTAACCGACCTGATCCAACCACTTACAGACTATGCCTCAAAGTTATATCCTTTTTCAGAAATAGTGGCAGATGTACTGGTTATTGTGATAATCCTTTCAACTTGTTTTTTTGTTGGTGTGATTGCGAGAACCAAACTGGGAAACATATTGCACCAGGTGTTTGATGACGTTTTGCAAAAACTTGCGCCGGGGTATCGCATGGTTAAAGAAGTTGTCGTACAAATATTTGGTTCGTCAGAGTCATCGCCATTTGCAAATGGCATGGTGGCGAGAGTGAAAATATTTGGTGTAGATTGTCCGACAGAAGTAACCGCCTTAATCGTTGACCAAACTCAAGAAGATACTTATACCGTGTTTATGCCAACAGGCCCAAACCCAACATCAGGCAATATATATCACGTTAAAAAAGAACAAGTCGTTCTATATCCGAATGTAAAACTAGATTCAGCCATGCGAACAGTGATTGCATGCGGTGCTGGCTCCGGCGAATTATTTTCGAAAGGGAGTAAGCCTTAATTCGTATGCCTTATACCGTTTAATTATAATAATAAATCATATATAGCCCCTTATTTTCTCAATAAGAAAAGCCGGGGGGGCAGCCAGTACAAGACCTTCACGAACTCTTATATTCTCACCATCAAACATAGTAAGCAGACACCCACTCAGAGATTTTATTAAAATGCCCGGAGAAAGACCTATCCCTTAATTATGCTTATGCGCTTACTTACTGTAAGAACTTTATAGGACTGGATAGCTTCAGGACTCTTTTTCCGGCTTGTTAACCAAACAATGACTGGCATTCAATTAGATTACTTTTAAAAAATATACATATATAGAAATAAATTTTAAGACTTTGTAACACTACGTAGTATTGAGTAGTTTTACCTGCGCAATAAATTTGAATGATAAAATCAGAAAGTGTGATATAGAAATAAAACAGATGAGATATAAAAAAATATGGTGCGCCCGACAGGACTCGAACCTGTTACCCTCGGCTTAGAAGGCCGATGCTCTATCCAGATGAGCTACGGGCGCAGGATATTGAACATACTACTAATCAAGACCTAAGAAATCTTGAAGTATAAAAAATGGTCGGGGTAGAGAGATTCGAACTCCCGACATCCTGCTCCCAAAGCAGGCGCGCTACCAGACTGCGCTATACCCCGATACTTCTTTTTCTTTTCTTTCTTCGCTTTCGTTATGTGTCTCCACAAAACGGATGCAGATAATACCCTCCACTTAGGTATACGTCAATGCCAAGTTCATATTATTTTACAATTTTTTTATATCGACCTGGTTTATTTTTAGGTATCATTACGCCTCATCAGAGTAAGCACATTTATTTAAGGTGTAATAAGCTTACTCGCATAAACTAACTTCAATATACTCGGCGGACAACCAGCACTCATGGCAAAATTAATCGATGGAAAATTAGTCGCACAATCGATAAAAGACGGTATCAAAAAAGAAATCGATACACGTCTGGCACAAGGCCGCAGACAACCAGGCCTAGCGGTTATTCTGGTTGGCAATGATCCCGCATCTGAGGTTTATGTTAATAACAAGAAAAAGGCCTGTGAAGCAGTCGGTATCACATCTACCGCTTATGACCTGCCTGACACAACGTCTGAGTCCGCGCTTCTTGAGCTTGTAGATGAATTAAATGATGACCCATCAATTGACGGTATTTTGGTGCAACTGCCCTTGCCCGGTCACATAAATTCTTCTTTAGTACTTGAACGCATCAAGCCAGCCAAAGATGTAGACGGCTTTCATCCTTATAATATTGGTCGTCTTGCGGTGCGTATTCCAACACTTCGCTCCTGTACACCTTATGGCGTAATGAAATTACTAGAATCAACCGGCGTAAGCATTCGTGGCTTAGATGCTGTTGTCGTTGGCGCATCTAATATTGTCGGTCGCCCTATGAGTCTTGAGCTGTTGCTGGCAGGCTGTACCGTTACAACCACTCACCGCTTTACAAAAAACCTCGAAGAACATGTAAGGCGGGCTGATATTGTAGTGGTTGGTGTAGGTATTCCCGACCTTGTAAAAGGCGACTGGATTAAAAATGACGCCATTGTCATTGATGTCGGCATGAACAGGCTAGATAACGGCAAACTCTGTGGCGATGTTGAATTTGATATTGCAGAAAAAAAGGCTGGCTGGATTACGCCAGTTCCCGGTGGTGTAGGCCCCATGACAGTTGCCATGCTCATGGAAAATACGCTTTATGCCAATAAAACCTTTCATGATCCATTGCCTGCATAAGTGTAACTGTCTTCATCATGTACCTGGCCAGTAATTATCTGATAGGATTAGCACATGGACGTTATTCAAGCATTACTCAATGATTTTAAAAACAAAAAAATTAATGATGGTCAGCTGCAAGAACAGCTGGCCTCATTAATTGAACCTAATGCTACTTCAGAATCAGTCCTTGCTAGCCAGGTAGAGGACCTCAAAAATAACTATCAATTGCCTCAACACACCTGTGACGCTGTAAAAACAATCGTCACTGAGTCGTTTAGCGCGAAAACTGTGCTTACTAACTCACTCAATGCCAAAACGGTGGTTGCTGACAATAACGCCACTCAAGTGGTACAGAATGACAATACCGTCGTACGTTCAACACATCAAACACCACGCAATCCTGATATTAGCTCGGGTAACAGCTTCGAAACCGCAGAAACTATCGTCTCTGGTACCCAAGGAATAAGCGCTGAAAAACAGACGCTTCATGAACACACTAATAATTATTTTGATCCCAACCGACAACCGTCTAAATCCGTCATATTAAAACCCGGCAGCATTATTAAGAACCGGTTCATTCTTGAAGATGAATTGGGGCACGGTGGCATGAGTATCGTTTACCGCGCACTGGATTTGCGTAAGCAGGAAGCAAATAATCGTGATCCGTACATCGCTGTCAAAATACTAGGGGATGCTTTTAAAAACCATCCTCAATCAATACGCGTTCTTGAGCATGAATCACAAAAAATACAGAGCCTTGCTCACCCAAACATAATTACCGTATACGATTTTGACCGTGATGCCGATGTAATTTACATGACTATGGAGTGCCTCCAGGGACAGTCTCTTGATGTGTTGGTACGCGATAACAAAACGGGCATACCGATAAATGAAGCACTGAGAATTATTGAGGGCATCAGCCGGGCTTTATTTTATGCACATTCTAAAAACATCATTCACTCTGACTTGAAGCCAGAAAATGTATTTATTACCCAGGAGAATGTCGTAAAGGTACTGGATTTTGGTATTGCTCGCGCTAAAAAAATACCAGGACAAAGTAATAAAAAATCAGGTAAAGCTTACGTCGATTTTGATGGCTCAAACTTAGGCGCATTAACACCGCCCTACGCCAGTCCCGAAATGTTTGAAGACGCTGACCCGGACCCAAGAGACGACATATACGCACTGGGCTGCGTTACCTATCAATTATTTACCGGACATCACCCATTTGACGGCAAGCAGTCAAATCATGCTCGTGATGCCGCGATGATTCCGAAAAAAATAAACGAGCTCAGTAGAAAACAGTGGAATACGCTATCCAGTTCACTTGCCTTTGACCGGGAACATCGAGTTGCGACCATTGCCGAGTTTTTGGATGGCATGGTTCCTAAAAAAAGGACACTATGGTTTTATGCGGGCATTGCCGGCACCAGTATAGCGCTGGCGATTAGCGCTTATTCTTGGTACAGCGCTAGTCAGAAACCAATGCTACCAATAGCAAACCTGAGTATTGAGCAAAAACAAAAAATAAACCAATTTTTTGAAACTGCCGACCTTTATTTCTCGATGGGTTATTTAGCTTCACCACCCGGAGACAGCGCCTACGACCAATACCAGAAAGTACTTGAGATTGACCCAACAAATCAGGCTGCTATTGAGGGCAATAAAAAAGTAGCTAATCAATATAAAAAACTCGCTTTACATAAATTTGAGTCAGGCGATTTGGCAGAAAGTCTTTTACTGGTTAAGACGGGCCTTATCGTACAACCTGACAATAAAGATTTACTGGATTTTCAAATGGAAATTCACCAAAAACAAACAAAAAAATAAACCGTGCGTTAAAAATACGTAACTACTCGGCCTGTTAAGATTTAACCTCAAATCAAGGCCCTGTTTTATAAAAAAAATGCACGACACTACATGTGACCCAACTCACACGAAAAACGATACACTGTTGTTAAAATTATAATCATTTCAAAAATTTTGTCAGGGATGCAAATGAAAATATTATCAACCACACTATTGCTATCACTATTATGTTTTGGCTGTGCAAGCACAGGGAATAATTCAGATGGAATATCAATAAATTCAGATTCCGATCTGTCACGAGACAACGTGGATAATGTGTTTGTAGTGGATTGCTTACTACCAGGCCAGGTTAGAAGTCTTGGCCGACAAGCCAATTACCTCACCGCTCGCCGCCCAATTAAAACATCTGCCCTTGATTGCGAAATTCGCGGCGGCGAATACGTCGCTTTTGATCGTGCCGACTATGCCACCGCACTAAAAATCTGGCTCCCTCAGGCACAAGCTGGTAGTGCAGAAGCTCAGACACAAGTCGGGGAAATTTACGAAAAAGGTATGGGCGTAGAACCTGATTACGATATAGCTGCAGTTTGGTATAAAAAGGCAGCCAGGCAAGGTTATTCCCGTGCACAGATTAATCTTGGTTACATGTATGAGAAAGGTCTAGGCGTAGACCAAAACATTACAACTGCCATGAACTGGTATCGCAAAGCTTCTGGTCTGCCAGATGATGTTGAATATGTTTCCTCTATCGAACTAAGTGCAAAAAATGAGGAGTTACAATCACTAAAAGTTGAAGTAAAAGCACTAGAAACAAAAGCAACAGAATATAAAAAACAACTACAGCACGCCCAACAAAAGTTAAATCAAGCTCAAAAAGAAGAAAAAACAACAAAAACCGACATCGAAAAAATGCAACAGAGAATTACCAGCCTTAAGCAATCTCTTGACCAAGCACCTGATCAAACACCCAATCTAACTCAGCAGAAGAACAATGCCGAACAAAACAAAACAGTAAAGATGCCACCTAAAGAAGTACAGTTTTTAATTAAAAAACTATTTGCTCAGATAAAAGAAAAAGAAACCAATTTGCAGCAACAGGGGTTGATAATAGCCAGCCTGAGTAAAGAAACCAGTGGATTCAGACAACAGCTCAACAAAGTAGAACTACAAAAACTGGCGATGGCTGCGCCGAGCATTGAAATCTTAGACCCACCACTGGCCATTACCCGCGGAAAACCCAGTGTACTATTACGCTCGCCAGTTAGAACACAATCCATACATGGTCGCGTTACGGCACCAGCCGGTATAAAAACATTTTACTTCAATAACAAACAAGTATTTTTGAAATCAGATAACAGCTTTAAAGTGCCGGTTAAAATCACCCAAAACAACACCCTGATAAACCTTAAAGCAGTAGATAAACAAAATAAATCAACCTCACTGGACTTTATCATATCAAGCCCGATGAGCACCGCGTCAGTTGCTGCGCCAGCAGTACACACCAGTTTAATGAGCAGTATGGATGGCATTCATTTAGGTCGATATTACGCGTTAGTGATTGGCAATAATAAATATAAACATATGCAAAATCTTA
Organism: Gammaproteobacteria bacterium; assembly: GCA_029864945.1. Classification (GTDB taxonomy): domain Bacteria; phylum Pseudomonadota; class Gammaproteobacteria; order S012-40; family S012-40; genus CALZJE01. The sequence continues at coordinate 1,318 of JAOTSL010000078.1, read as the reverse complement.
AAACAGCGGTAAACGATGCCGAAGAAACCGCAAAAATACTAAAAAATAAATACAATTTTAAAACGACGTTACTACTAAACGCAGACCGTTACCAAATATTATCTGCACTGTATAACTTGAGACAGCAACTACAAAAAGGCGACAACTTACTTGTTTATTACGCAGGCCACGGTGACCTCGATAAAATAAATGACCGCGGCTACTGGTTACCAACCGATGCAGAAGCCGACAATACCGCCAACTGGATTTCAAACATAGCCATTACCGATATGTTAAACACCCTACCGGCCAATCATATAATGGTAGTCGCAGACTCCTGTTATTCAGGCACAATGACACGAACGGCAGTACCTCGAATTGATTCAGCAATTCCCAGAGAAATACAGAAAAAATGGTTAAAGCTAATGAGCAAAAGCCAGTCACGTACTGTACTCTCTTCCGGCGGGGTTCAACCGGTTCTTGATGAAGGTGGCGGAAATCACTCTATTTTTGCCAAAGCATTTTTAGATGCTTTAGAAAGTAATAAAGATGTATTGCAAGGTTATGCACTGTATCGCCAAGTGACGAATGTTGTATCGCAAAATTCCGCAAACAGCCAAACACCAGAATATGCACCAATTAAGCACGCGGGCCATGAAACGGGACAGTTCTTTTTTATCCCGCGGGGTTAGGGGGCGCGGCAGACATTTAATTATCTATATTAATACTACGGCTATCGATGCTATTAACGAAATTAAGCAGCACCAAAGCATAACACCACTATAACCCACTTCAATAACCCCTTGCATAAAAGGGGAATATACATACCAACTGTAAGTCCTTCCACCCACAATAAGCGGTACAACTATCGTGACACAAGGGGCACACCAAAACCACTAAACTGCTGCTTATTTAGGCATTTAGCCAATAACTATAGGGAATCTATCTCATATTGGCTAAAACACTTCAAGTAAACGCCACCAAGTGGCGATATAAGAGTACTAACTTAAACTCATATACTTATGTTATGGCCAATATCTCCATCTTCTTATTCATATTTACTGGCGTACTCGTCATTGCGGGTTGGATTTCATCTGAGATGATATCCACCAAAGCTACCCGTGCGAATAAAAAATTAACCGTGAGAGCGGCAAAACTTGAAAATGAGAATAACCTATTAACCAACAATATGTCAGCGGACTCGGAAAAATTCAGAACACTTAAAATTGAGTTCGAAAAAGCAAAAGAGGCCCGCGACCTATTAAACGATTTTGAAAGTGAATACCGAAAAGTTCAAAGAGAATATAATAAATTTTCCTCAAGCATTGACTCATTGAGA